>NZ_VIWW01000002.1:600000-775593 GCF_007829885.1 Streptomyces brevispora | reverse complement strand
CGTTGATCCGTCGCAGTACATCGGTCCGGAGCCGGAAGACGGCCAGGAGGAGACACGGCTGCTGCTCCGGTTCGCGGCCCCCAGGGATCCGGTGATGGTCGCGAAGTGGGTCAAGTTCCAGGTCCTCGACACCGAGCGTCAGGACTGGGCCCGCGGCTACGACGCCGCCCGGCGGTATATCGAGCGGGAGGGCTCGCTGGACGTGCCCTACGAACACGCCGAGGGCACCTATCCGTTGGGCAGGTGGCTGTCCGACCAGAGAAGGGCCTACCGGGCCGGGACCATGTCCAGCACCCGGGCGGATGAGCTGGAAGAGCTCGGCATGGTGTGGGACACCGCCGACGCACAGTTCGCCGAGAACCTCGCCGCCGCCCGCGCGTACTACACGGAAGCAGGCACGCTGGCCGCGCCCCGCCACACGACCGCCCTGGACAAACCCGTCGGGCAATGGCTCACCAACCTCCGACGGCCCGGCGGACTGGGGAAGGACCCCGAGCGTGCCGCGCGGCGTGCCGAGCAACTCGCCGCGATCGACCCGGACTGGAACCCCGGACAGTTGGGGTGGACCGTCGACTGGCAACGCCACTGGGCCGGGCTCACCACCCTCCTCACGGCCGGCGGAAAGCTGGAAGAGATCACGCCCGGCGTCACCTACCGGGGCGACGACATCGGACGCTGGACCGCCCGGCAAGCCCGCGACTGGGCACGCCTGAACCCCGAACAGCAACGACGCCTGGACGAGCTGGGTGTACGAGCCGCTGAACGGCCCTCTCGCAGCCGTACACCGCGCCCGGCGGGAACAGGCGCAGCACGCGGCAGCGAAGCGTTCCAGCGGGGCGTAGCAGCCCTCGCTCAGTACATCGCACGGGAAGGGAAGAGCGTGGTCGGAAGAAGCCACATCGAAGAGCTCCCCGACGGCACATCGGTACGGCTAGGCGTATTTCTGAGCAACCAGAAGACCCGCCGAGACCGGCTCACCGAGGACCAGCTCAGCACGCTCGCCAACCTCGGGCTGGAGTGGGCTGCCTGACGGAACAATGGCGATGCCCGCACGGAACATGTCCGGCGCGGGCATCGCCATACCCGTCTCGGGCCATCCGGCGCTGCCCGGCCGGGCGCCCACCGGCCAACGACGCGGTCGAGGAGCCAGGCGAGGACGCCGTTGTCACGGACGGCCTCCCCGACGGCCTGACCCTCACATTCGGCTTCGAAAGACCCTGCTCTCTTGGAGCCCTCACCCCCTGACCAGGTGATCCTCACCCAGTGACCAACCAATCCTCACTACTTGTCCAACACCAGCGCCCGGCCATGGCCGCTCAACACCCCACAGAAAAAACCGAATCGGTCCGGCCCACAACACCCAACGCCGGACACCCAACCGAGAACCACCCCGGACACGGAAGCGAAGACCACCAGGTCCGGTACGTCTGGCTTCTTGGCGCTACTCTGGCTATCCGGGCGTGACCGCAGGAGGGGCACATGGCGCACGAGGACTGGACAGTGGACCGGCTGCACGTCGCATTGCCGCACTCGGCATCCCGGCAGCAGCTGCTCCAGGACGTCAACCTCACCCCGATCGAGGACCTGCCCGCCGTACTCGACGGGTGGGCTTCGGCTGCCGAGCAGCTCGAGTCGGCGCGGCCGCTCATCGAGACCGCCCGCATGCACATGAAGATGCGCGGTGTTCTCCCCGACGGCCTGGAAACCAGGGACGTCACCGCCGACGTGCTGAGGGACGCCGAGCCGCGCCAGGGCAACAACCGTAGCGACCGCGGCCAGGGAGCGGCGTGGCCTACCGGCTCCACTTCCCGGCCGACGTCTTCGACGCGTACAAGCAGCTGCCCGAGCTCGCCCGGCGGGACCTCGCGCTCGCTCTGGTCGACGCCCAGCAGGATCCGATCGCGTACTCGGAGCCGTACGGGCAGGACGACGGCATCATCCGCACCGTCGCCCAGGGCCACGTCACCGCGGTGGTCCTCCTCGGTCATGACTCGTTGATGATGACCGTCCTCACCATCGCGTACGCCGGCACGACCTGAGCGCTCGCCTGGCGGGGGCGGCCTGGACGCCCGTTGTACAGCCTTCGGGGCCGTCTCCGGGGCCAGCCTCACAGGCGACGCTGAAGACGTCACGCAGCGGCTGTTCGATGAGCCGCTTGGGTCCGGGCCCTCGACGGCGTCGAGCAGGAGCTGCCAGGCGTGCTGGCGCGGTGACCGTATACCTGCGGCCTCGCGGGCGCACGCCCCGCCGCCGAGCGTGGACAATGTCGCTGTGCCACTGACCGGAGAGAAGTACACCCAGCTCACGCAGCAGAAGCCCACCGCCAACGACGAGAGTCACGGCTGGTGGGTCGCCTGCGACGAGTCGGGGTGGGACGGCGAACAACTCGTCGGGCGGCAGCGCCGGTTCCTGGTCTTCGCTTCGGTCGCCGTCGACGACGCGGAGGCTGCGGTGTTGGTGCAGGAGCTGCGGGAGCGGGGCGGCATCCGCCAGGCGGGGGAGCTCAAGTTCCGCCTTTTCAAGGACCATGCGCAGCGGCTGGCCTTGTTGAAGGAGCTGTGGGAGCCCGGTGGTGCGCTCCACGACAGGTGCTCGGTGTACGTCGTTGAGAAGGAGTTCGCGGCCTCGGCGAAGGTGATCGACCTGCTGCTGGAGGAGAAGGAGTACGCCGAGGGCGGCAACCTGTATGCCGATGGTCAGGCCCGCGCTCTGGCACGCACGTTGGCCCTTGAGGGGCCGCGGGCCCTGGGGGGCGCCTTGTTCGGGGAGCTGATGTCCGCGTTCGTGGCACTAGCCTCGCAGCGGGGCGCAGCACGCTACGAGGAGGCGTCGGAGGCGTTCTTCGCGGTGATCGAACGGGCCTGGGCGGCCTCGACGCGCAAGCCCGTCACCGAGTTGCTGGCACGGGTGCGTTCCACTCGGGCCTACGCTGCAGCCCTGCACGACGAGAACGCGGATTTCCCTCTGCTGGAGATGCTCATACCCGCAGCAACCCAGATGGCTCGTCGCTGGGGTCACCGCCTCGGCCGTGTCAGCCTGCTCACCGACGAGCAGCGCATGCTCACCGACAACGCCCTGAGCACGGTGAAGCTCTACGCCCGCAGCCCGGTCGGCATGACCCTGTTCACGCGGGAGCGCGGCGCCGACGTCGCGGCCGTCGTCCGCGGCTCCAGCTCCGACCACCCCTCTGTCCAGCTCGCCGACCTCCTGGCCGGGGCGGCCGCGGCCGTCACCGAACGCCACGCAGGCAACAACTCCCCCGCCGCGTCGACCCTATGGCCCGCCGTCGTCCCCTTCGTCGACACATCCTCCCTGTTGCCCTACGACGCCCCGGCTGCCCGGTTGCGCACGGTGGACGAGCGGCTCACACGCCGCTGACCTTCTCCCGGGCTGCGGGCAAGTACAGGGCGCAGCAGGCTGCTGCTCCGGTTCCGGTCAGGACGATGGCCAGCACCTGTCGACGTCCCCGGGCGGGTCAGGACCTGGACCGGGCTGGCAAAAGCCCTCAACCGCTGCCTATAGGCGGACTAACCGTCGGGGCCGGCCACGACCCGAGGGGGCCGGGTCTCCAGCCAGGCCCGGCACTACGGGCCGTCCCAGAGGGTGGCTCAGCATCGGGTCCGCGTCCACCCCGGCAAGCCCGCCTGGCGGGCTTGCCGGGGTGGGCGGGAAGAGGAAGTGTCATGCCAGGACGAACCGGCAGTGCTCCGGCTCGAGTTCGAGTTCGACTTCGAAGCCTGGCCTGGACAGGCTGCGCAGGGTGGCGGCGGTCGGATAGGTGTCGCCACGCCGCAGCCGCTCGGTGCCGGGCCGGTCCAGGACGAGAACTCTGTCACTGTGCGAGGCCATGCCGTCCGGCAGGTGGGCTGCAGTGACCGGCTCGTCCGGGTCTTGCGGGTCGGTGGTGAGGACCTGTGAGGTGACAAGGACGGCCAGGTCGTGTTCGCGGGCGAGGGTCCTCAGTTCGGCCATGGTTGAGGCGGTGTCGCGTCCCTCGTCCGTGAAGTCGCTGAAGTGCCATACCGAGTCGACGATCCACAGCCGCAGTGTCCGGTTCTTCCGCGCTGCAGCCACAAGGCCGGCGCGGAGGCTGTCGGGTGCGCTGGTGCCGACTCGCGCGCCGTGTCTGAGCAGGGGGGCGGCGTTCAGTTCGGGCAGGGCGGTGGCCTTGAACGCCTCCCTGCCGCCGGGAGGCTCTTGGGAACGGGCGTCGAAGCCGTACCGGGCGGCGAGGATCTTCTGCCCGAGGGATCTACTGGTGATCTCCCCCGAGGTGAACAGTGCGCAGATGCCCTCCATGGCGTTGTGTAGAGCAACGTTCAGCGCCAGTGTGGAGCGGCCGGCCGTCGGCAGCGACACCAGGCTCGTCACCGTCCCTGGGGCCAGGGGCGCCAGGCCGGATGCGCCGCTCCACGGCCATACACACCGCGCCGGTGTACGGGGCTCCGGTAGCGGGGATGTGGTGGTTGTCCGGTTCTCTGTCGCCATCGTCGCTTCACGGGCCAGGAGTCCGACGGCCGCTGCCCGTCCCTGGGCGTTGAGAGGGCTGGGCAGTCGGTCTGCGGCCGCGGCTTCCCTCACGCGGCGCAGGGCTTCTTGATGGCCACAGCCCAGGATGGCACTCAGGCTTTTGGCGATGCGTTGTTGATGGGTGGTGTTCCGGCTCGTCATGACAGCTCCTGCGCGCTGGCGGTGCCGTCCCACCCCGGCGGTGCCAGGTGCGCGGGACGTCATGGACACGTCTGCGAACACACCAAGATCCTTTACGCCTTCCGAGCGGCCGCTCAGGTTCGCTATCGACCAGGAGGTGGGCCCCGGCCGCAGCACGTGCAGGCGATGCACGTAGAGCAGAGAATACCTACCGGTACGCCAGAGCCGGAAGGGCTGGACTCCGCCGACGCGGGTGCTATCACAAGCTGACCGGCTCCGAGGGCTTGATGGACGGTGATGTCCGTTTCGCGGTATCCGGCGGCCGTCAGGCAGCGCGGCGTAGGCGGTGTCACTTTTCTGTCCACGCCCCTCTTGCCGTCGCCTGGCGGTCAAGGAGTCGAGCGGCCTCGAGCTCTCCGACGGCTCCACGGTCTGCGGCGCCCGCGAAGCTCGGAGCGTCGGTCTGAAGACCGCCCACCCATAACAGCTCGCCGACGGCATCCTGCGGCCCATCGCGAACGATCAGCAGGACCCGCAGGACTTCGCCAGTGGGCTGCACAACCGGCACGGCCTGACCCACCCGGGGCTGCGACTCCCCACCGCGGCGCGGATCTCGGAGTACAGGCGGGTGGCGGGAGCCATCCTCCGCTGTGCAGGGCCTCGGCGCCGCGTCGGCCCGCACGTCTGGACCCCACAACTGGGATCTTCCGCGGCGCCGACGCCGCTGTTCCAGGATCGGGCCGTAATGAGCAGGACAGCGCGGAGCCCAACAGGAGATGCTTGAGGGCATGACGCAGGCACCGGAGGGTCAGGTGGTACGGGATGCGGACTACGTGGCGCGGGTTCGAAGGCACCGGCCCAGTGCACTGCTGCCGCTGATCGCGCAAGCGTCGGCTGCCTACTCGTTGGAATCGTCGTGGCTGCAGAGCCCGTACGGGAAGTACACGCCGTGGGCGCTGGCTGATGCCGCCAGAGTGTCGCTGGCGTACGGAAACGAGTACCGCAAGGACGCGGACGACACGGACCTTCTGCGGATCTTGGACATGTACTCACATCTGGAGGACCACCTCTTCCGCAGCGAGGACGAGGATGCTCTGGGCCGGTGGATGCTGCGGGCCTCCGGGGAGCAGATGATCTACCAGGAGCCGGTGTTCCAGGAGTTGGCGCGTACCGCGGCCATGCTCACGCAGACGGCGGGGAGCCGTGAGGCGCGGTGCCTGCGTCCGGGCTGGGGGGAAGAGCTGCTGGGCGCGAGTCTGTCGCACTACGTCGGCATCGCCCAGTTGCTGTGGGGATCGGCGATCAGCTGCGCCGGCCGGTTCGACCCGGACTCGCTGAAGACGCCGGGCGCGGAGCGGATCTGTACGGAGGTTCCCGCCAAGACCATAATGTCGGTGACCGAGAAGCACTTCGCGACCGATACGGCCGCTTTCCGGCAGACCAACGAGCAGGCCCGGATGACCCGCGATCCGCTCCTGCGCCGCTACGAGTACAACCCGCTGCGCGGCACACCTCTTTTGAAGGGCTACGGGCCGGGTTTCCTCGCACCGGTCAGCGATTTGATCCCCGCCAAGGCGAGCCCGCTGGGCATCTACTACACCGGCGTCACCCGGTTCGGCAACGCCTTCGCCCAGGACTTGGGTGACCTGTTCGAGGCCTACGTCGGCCGTCAGCTGGCTCTGCTGCCCGAGACGACGGTCGAGCCGGAAATCATCTACGGCCAAAACCAGGCACGCAGCGTCGACTGGATCGTCGTCCTCGAGGAGCTGGTGCTGCTGGTGGAGGTGAAGTCCGTGCGGCCCACCGCGCATCTGCGCCTGGCCACGGAACAGCGCGTCAGCGAGGTGCAGCGTATGCTCGGCCGCGCTTTCGAGCAGATCGATAACACTGCCGCCCTGATCAGCAGCGGCCGCAGGGAGTTCGCCGGGGTGCCTGCTGGCAGGCCGGTGCACGGTCTGGTCGTAACGATGGAGCCGTTCCACATCGTCAATGCCCCCGGGCAGCGGCCGCACCTGCCGGACACCACGGTGCCGGTCACGGTGTGCAGCATCAGCGAGCTGGAGAATCTGGTCACCATCACCGACGCTCCCCTCGGCCAGCTCCTGCTGGAGCGTGCGGGCGACGCCCAGCGCTCCACCTATGCCCTGCGCGAGGCGCTGAGCGGTCATACCCACGCCCGCAACGCCGTCCTGGACGCCGGCTGGGACAGCTATCCCTGGCGCCAAGCCGAGGCCGCACAGACACCCACCGAGCCCGCCGGTGCGGGGCGGTAGGGGGCACGGTGGGAGCGAACACGGCCAAGGAACACCACTTGGTGCCGAAGTACTGGCTGCGGGCCTTCGCCGAGGACGGGCACGTGCTCGGACGATGGCGCAGTGGTGCGGAGCATCGCACCCCGGTGCGGCGTGCGGCTGTGGCCCGGCACTTCAACACCGATCCCCTCTCCGAGGGTGAGCGGCGCGTGGCGCTGGAGACCTATCTGGACCGCCATGTCGACGGCCGGTGTGCGCCGGTTCTACGTGCTGTGCGGGAGGGGCAGTGGCCATTAGTGGAAGGGCGGCGGGCGGTGGCGCTGGACGCGTTGGCGTGGCAGGTGGTGCGCACCCAGGCGTTCAGGTCCTTTGATTCACAGGTCAGCCGTCATCTGTTCCCGGCTCTGTGGGCGCTGGAGGCGGTGGGGGTCTGCGAGGGGCGGCTGGGTCGGCCGTTGTCGGAGGTGGAGCGGCTAGGAGTGTTCTGGGCGGCCGTGCGGGCGGCGCCCGATCCGTCTGTGATCGTTGACCCGCGTTCGGCGTTGCGCGCTTCGATCCGGGCCTTCGAGCGCACCCGCGGCCTTCTCGCCGCCCCGGGCCGTCGCCTGGTGCTGCTGCGCTCGGCGGATCCGCTGCTGGTCCTGGCCGATAGTGGGGTGTCCTTGCGGCGCAAGGACGGCACATTCAGCTTCACTCCCCCGCTGCTGCCTGAGACGATCGAGGTTTTCGCTCCGCTGTCGCCGACGTGTCTGCTGCTCTCCACCACCCGCGCGCACTACCGCCCGCAGCAGGGCTGCCTCACCCGCAGGCTCGCCGCCAAGGCTAACGCCGGGGCTGCGGCTTGGTGCCAGGATGCCGTCTACCGGCTCCCTTCCATGGCCTGGCCTACCCGCCTGGGGCTCGCCAGGACGCCGCTGGAGGTCCGGGTGCCGCAGCTGACCGCAGTGCCCGCGCAGCAGCGGCCCGGCCCGGCACCAGCCCATCCCGAAATCCGGAGCAACGAACTGCGCGCCATCTTGGAACAGCTCAGCCGCGAACCTGCAGATCAGCCTCCGGGATCGGAGCCAGTCCGGGAGAGGTGATCTGGCCATTTCGCCCGGGTCATGGCGGCCTATGCGGAAGAGGCTGTCTGTTTCGCGGGTTACGAGGCGCAGGAGGCAAGGTTGGGGCCAGGGGTTCGGGGGCTGGTGGTGAGCAGACAAGACCGGGCGGATGCGGTGGACCGGGAGATGGCCGCGAGGCTGCTGCCTGCGGCGACTCTGGAGGTGTTGGGCCGCGGGCACCGACAGGCCGGTGTAGAACGGCAGCAGATCAGGCGTGCCCGGTCGCCTCGGCTGGGTTGAAGAAGTCCCTCCACAGGCCGCTGACCGCCGTGACGATGTCGCGCGCACACCGGTAGGCGGACTCGGCATCCTGGCAAGTCCTGAGCACTCCTCGAACCGTCTTCGTCGCCTTGTCGCCGAACTGGGCAACGCTCTCGAGGAGACCACGCAGGACGGTCCATCTCGAGGCGCGGGGCTTGGCGGGCCTCGACCGGTCGGTGGTGCGGCGGGCATGGTTCTGGGCCATGATCGGCTCCTTGCTGCGGGGTGGAGTGGTCGGCGGCCAGTCTTACTCCGGGCGCTGGCGATCGGCCGGGAAACGGCGGAAGGCCACCCCCACCAGTGACGGGGGCGGTCTTTCGGGCACCGGGCGAGCGAACAGAATACTGATCATCAGCGTTGGCCTTGGGAAACCTGGTGAACACCAACCGGGCCTGCTGACAGGATCGTGAGCATGCTCATCACCGCGAGGCCCGGCGCCCACTCCCAGAACATCCGCGACGCGCTCAGCAGCGCTCACCTCGCAGCCGACAGCCTCCGCAGTGCGCACAACACCAGTACCTACCGCTGGCTCCTGCAGTACCTGGAGTGGGCCACGGACACGTCGGGCACCCTGCGGCACCAGATAAGCGACGGGGACATCAACCGTTTGGTCCTGACCCGGCGGTACGAAGTGCTCCTCGGTAACTGCGGCACCCTCACTGGGAGCGACCAAGAGCACCTCGTGAACGGCCTGGTGAACCTCGAGCTCGCTGAGCGCGTCGCGGACCTCAGCGCCGCCGTAGAAGCCCTGGACGACCGGTTGCACCGCTGGTTCGGCCAAGAGGTCTTCGTGGTCGCCGACTCCAGCTTCTACTGCCATAACCCAGAAAAGCTCGAGGACATCGACCTCCACACCATCCTCGACCTGCGTCCCGACACCAACGTTCGGCTGCTGTTCCCCATCACAGTCGTGGACGAACTCGATGGGCTCAAGGAGACGAGCAAGCAACATGGCCGGTGGCGGGCCACTCACACGCTCGGTCTTCTGGACAGGCTACTGAACGGTTCAACGTCTGGAGTCTGGCGCAGAGCAATGACGTTCCAGGATGGGAGCGGGCTTCCGAACATCCGAGGTGACGTGCACGTCGAGATCGTCCTGGACCAGCCCGGGCACGTGCGGCTCCCGATCGCGGATGACGAAATCATCGACCGGGCTGTGCACATTCAGGCGTTGGCCAACCGGGAGGTACGCCTGCTGACCTGTGACACCGGTCAGCACACCCGCGGCCGGGCCGTCGGCTTGAAGGTCACCAAGATCCCGACGAAGGACCCGGGACCAGAGCCGGACTGGGAGAGCGTGGGAAGGCCCGCAAACGGTACGCGCGCGAAGCGCCGCGAACGCCAGACCACCGCAGGCACAGGCGACAGCAAGAACTGAACGACCCGGCCCCTCAGAATCGTCGTCTTCCCGGAAGTAGCGGGGCGAGCTGCCGGAGCCGGTCGTCCTCCGCGGTGACCCGATCGACGAATCCGCGCTGATGGCAGCCCGAGACCCTGGTCATCGCGGAGCGGATGGAGACCAACCCGTCCAGTCTGTGCGGCCAGTGGGAGAAGGAACTTGAGACCGCCCTTGCTGGACGACCTCGAGTTCGTGTGGGGCCGCGTATCCGCCTCAGCCGGCAACGAGCAGCGGGGCAAGGCAAGATGATCCCTTTCGGTCCCGCCCAAGGCGCTGCCCAGGGCGCGGCGCGGACGTTCATGTCCCGCCTGACGGAGAAGTACATGACCGACCCGCCCGACTGGGTCGAAACCCTGTGGGACATCGCCAAGGGGCTGTGGGAGTAGATAATGAGGCCGGGCAGGGTGATCCTGTCCGGCCTCATTGTCGTCGGGTCAGCCGAAGTCGAGTTTCTCTTGCGCGAAGTCGGCCGAAGCCGGGGTTGGACGGGGAGGCGCCACGCCGGGCCCAGACGCCGTGGCATCGCACTGGAGTGCGTGTAGGTCCTGGGATCCCGAGCTGCCCCCGCAGGCCACGGAGCAACAGCAGCCGCCGGTCGTGCTCGAGTGTCGGAATGCTGTCGATCCAGGCCAGTGGCGGCACTGCGACGAGCAGACCGATCGCGGTGCCTTGTTCCACAACGACCCAGGTCCGCCGGTCGCATAGTGGTCAGCTCAGGGCGGCGACAAGGCGGTCCAAGCGCTCGTACAAGGCGCGGACGAGGCGGGCGCGGCCTTGGACGCGGCGCACGGTGCCTTCCGTGCCGACCGGCAGTCGGCGGTCGGCGGTCGGCCTCCTCAAGGACGACTTCGACGCGGGCACTGCGGCCGTTGCCAGCCTCGGGCTGGAGTGGACAGGGTAGGCAACGGGTGGCTGCCATTGTGGCGGACAACCACGCCACCCGGCCGGGGGTGCTGGAGCGGAAGCTAGCCGCCGAAGACAGTACTGAATGCCTGCTGGCCTTGCTGGATCGTGGTGGTCAGGCCAGCGGAGGCTGCACCGATCTGAGTGAGGCCACCCATGACCGTGTCGAAGGCGGCGCGGATACGGCCAGGCTGCGCGTTGTTGCTGCTGGCCTCCTCGGCGAGGACTTCTGCGTCGTGGATAAGTGCGTCCTGCTGTTCGGGCTCAATGCCGTAGGTCGGGGCGAGCTGCTGAACCAGTGCCGCGAACTCCCGCAGGGCGCTGGGGTCGAAGGCGTTGTTGTGATTGTGCTGCTCGACCTTTCCCTGGGATCCGGCGACGACGTTCGTGCCGGTGATGCTGTAGTAGTCGCCGGGGCGGGTTCGGTTGAGGTAGTCGCTCACGCTTACTCCAGAAAGTACGCAGTCGATGCCGTCGATGGTGATGGCGACGGTCTTGGGCTCTGTATCGGCATCGTCGACGAGGCCAGAGCTCGTCAGGCGGGCCAGGGCGTAGTCGAGTTCGGTTTCTGACAGTTCGCCCCCGGCGAAGTGTGACTCGGTGGTGGCCAGGAAGCCGGCTGGGTGGGTGGGGCGCCGGTCGTGAGCGGTGTCATACAGCCAGCGCAGAAAGGCATCGGTCGCGTAGCGGTGCCGGGCGGCGGGTGCGCTGCGCAGTTGGGCGAGCCGTCGTAGCTCGACTCGCCCGTCATCAGTCACCCGGTAGGGGTTGTCTGAGCCGAAGGTCTTCATAGAGTCGGCCAAGCCGTCTCGCTCCAGCTCAAGGGCCAAGATTTTGACGTCATCCAAAGGGACACCTGAGTGTTCGGCATAGGCATTCAGTGCTGCGAGCTGACTTTGAGGCTGTTCGCCCAGCCAGGTCAGCAACCGGACCAGCTGCGGGTCCTGCTCGATCCCAGCCCCGGTGCCGGCGGAAGAGAGGGTGAAGCCCCTGCCCGTAACCGGCACGGTGATCGGGTACTTCTTGGCGGCCCGCTCATACGCCTTGTTGAGCGCCTTCACGTGCTTCTCGATCGCTCGCTGATCGATTCCGTTGCTGGCCACTTTGTCCCCTTCAGGTCTTCCTGATTGAAGGGTAGTGCGGGGAACTGACACACCGGCCAGAACTGGTACGCGGTCGACCGTCGGCGCATCGGTACCGCTGCTCAGCACCCGAGGCATCGCACTGGAGTGTGTGTAGGTCCTGAGGTCTTGGGATGCTCCCCTGCGGCTACGTGGCGGCCCGAGCGGGTTCGGTGAGGTGGTCCATCCAGCGGTAGAGGGCCCATACGAGGCGGGCGAGGTTCTGGGCGCAGCGGGCGGTGCCTTCCAGCGGTGCGGACAGGTGGCCGTCGGCTTCGCGGAGGACAACTTCGGCGAGGGCGCCACGGCCGTCGCTCTTGGGCCGAATGGCGGCGTGACGGCGGACTTCGGTGACGACGGCGCAGGCATGCCCGGTGACCTGGAGGGCGATCTGCTCGTAGTCGCGGGTCTGGAGGTCCGAGTTCTTTTGATCACGCAGAGTGCTTGTGTCGGGAGTCGTAGAGTCGCGGGGTGGAATCCTGCCCCGACCATTACAGTGTCGTTCCGACATGCTCCAACTGCTGCCGAGCGGCATTGAGTGCCTCTGCGTCAGACGTCGAAGATCTCACCCGGCTGGATCCGGACGCCTTCGCCGTGTTCGCCGGGTCGCACCCGGTCTGGGTGGAGGAACTCCTGCTGGCCGAGTGCGCTCACCGGTCACTGGTGGAGTGGCCCTGGCCGGGTCGCCCTCCGCTCGTGGTGAGCTGGGCGGTGTGCGCTACACCCGCAGTCGCCGCCGTGCTGCCGGTGCCTGCGGCGGTTGCCGTGGGGCTCGCCCGCGCGTACCGACTGCGTGAGGGTGATCGCCGCCACGCTATGTGGGTCTCTCGCCTGCTGGAACGTCTCGACTCCCATGTGGATCAGCGACTTGCCGGGTTGTGGTGCGACCTGGCGCTCCTGGCCGGGGAGCGGGATTCGGTAGCGGCGGCCGGACTGCGTCGGCGTGTGGAGAAGCGTGCCCGGCCGGGGATGTGGGCGCGCTCGCTGGAGTGGCTCCTGCTGTTGGGTACGCCGTTGCAGAGTGTGGACATGGCGCTCACCGTCGCGCTCGCCGACAAGCACGCCTCCGTCCGGCGGGCGGTCAGCCGCTGTAGTCGCAGCCCGGTCCTCAGCGTCCAGCTGCGTGCCGCCGGACTGCAGGCCGCCGTCGAGTCCACGAGACCGCTGGAAGAGCGTTTGCTCGACATCGTCTCCGCCTCGGTCGACGCCCGGCGGAACGACTTTCCGCGACCGCTGGCCGCTCCGTCGTCCACCTGGCTTGCTGACCACGGACTGGAGGGTCTCGTTCGGGGTGCCACCCGCCGCGCAGTCGCGGACTTCGCTGGTTCCATGGACGACCTCGGGCTGGCCGAGGAGGAACATCTGACCGCCACGCTGCTGGCCGGGCTCGTCCGCGAGTTCACCGCCCTGCCCGCCCACACGCACCTGGCCGGGGTGGCCGGTCCGCATCTGCGCGTCGGCCACCGCACCGTGACGAAGAAGGAGGAACGGACCAACGGCGCCGACATCGGCGTCGTCGTCGACATCCGTGTCCCCGGCCAGCTCCATCTGCGGACGGGAGACCTCATCCAGGTGAAGAAGTCCACCGCGCTGATGCCCGGCCGCACCGGGCGCGAGGACACCTGGACCATCAAGCGCCGTCAGCTGCACGACCTGCTGGAGCACAGCGCCAGCGCCGCGTACTGGCTGATCCGGGGCACCGGTGATGTTCTCGTGGTTCCGGCGAAGTTCCTCTGCGCCGTCGAGGGTGCCACCGCCTGCGCCTCCTCCAAGCAGTTCACCGTCGGCTACACAGTCATCCGGCACACGGCGGTGCCCATGGAGCAGTACCTGCCCGATCTGGTCGTGGGCTTGTGGCTCGGCAGCAGCAGCGACCGGACACTCCACGCGGCGCAAGGTACCGGGCGCACCACACGTCCCCGGTTCGCCCTCACCATCGACGTCGTCCTTGAGCCCATGCAGGGGTGAGCAGCCCGGCCCCCGCTCGCCGTCCTCCAAGCGAGTACGGCGGTGACGAGTGCCTCGTGCGAGGCGCGGTCCAGGGGGAAGTCGCGCATCTCCGGCCCGCCTGTGACGCGGACCGCTCCGGCTAGGCTCCTGGGTCACCACCGCCCGCAACAGGCGCGACCGCCTCAGCGACGAGCAGCGCAAGCAGCTCACCGCCCCCGGCCTCGACTGGGCCACAAGAACCTGACCACGGGCCTCCTGGTCAGTTCGGGGCGAGGAGTATCGGCGACCGCCACACCAGGTGGCAGGCAGTGGGCCGTTCGCCTCGTGTCACGAACTACTCGGCGCCTCCGCTTTCGCCGTCGCCTGCCCGGGTGCCGCCTGCTGTCGGCACGTTTGCGTAGTCGACGCCGGGAAAGAGCCGGATGCGGCTCTCATCGACGCGGACTCTGGCTGGTCGCGGAGCGTCATCCGAGAGGCGGCACAGCACGTCCGCTTCACGGCGGCCGTCCCTGGTGGTGTGCCAGGATCGCAACTGGCCGAAGCGTCGTTTCCCGTCGACGGTCTCCACGAGGACGAGCGGGTCGGGTGCACGTCCCGGCCCCTTGGTGACCTGGGCGAAGAAGCCTTCCTGGCGCAACCGGGTGCACAAGTCCACCAGTGACGATGCTTGTGTGCTTCCCAGTTCCATGCCGATCTCGAAGTGCTCTTGAAGACCGAGGGAGGACAGGTTCGCGCTGCCGAAGTAGCCGGTGGCGCGATCGGCAACCACGAACTTGGCGTGCATGATGCCGGGGTTGGCGCCGGTCCACCAGTACAGGGACGTTCTTCCGTATTCAGCGCAGTCTTTGACGAGATCGTTCAGTGGTTGGGCCCGGCTGCTTGGGTCGTGGGCGTAGAAGTGGACGGCGACCTGGCGCTCGGCGACGGCGGGCAGCAGAACCTCGCGCAGTAGGTCGCAGCCGTGGCGGTTCCAGAAGGGGCCGCCGATGTGGAGTTCGCTGTTGGCTCCGGCGATGACGTCCTGGACTAGCAGGTCCAGGCGTCGGACGGGGGGTGCTACCAGGTGGGCGGCGGCTCGCGGGGTGGTGAACACCAGGGGGCGCTCGGATGGTGGTGCTGCGGGCGGTGGGTCAAGGCCGTCCAGGACGTCCAGGAGCACCTGGAGTTGGGAGAGGCGGGCAGGGACGAGCTCTGCGTGCCGGTCTGAGCCCAGTAGGCCGCACTCGGCGGCGAGCTGGCGTACGGCGGTAGCGTGATCGTCTGCGACCCCGTGCTCGCGGAGGGCGTCGAGGGTGTCTGCTCTGGCGATCTGCCGTGTCCATTCGGCGGCTGCCGCGTAGCTGCCCGCGAGGCGCTCTAGTAGCTGGGCGAGCGGGACCAGCGGTCGCAGTTCGTCGGTCATGTGTGGCTCGAGGCGGCGGTGTGGCGGAGGAACTCTGCGGCGAGGCCCCGGTCGAGGTCGTCGTTGAACAGCTGGCAGCCGAAGGTGAGGTAGACGCAGCGTTCGCAGCAGCGTGGTGCGGACTGATGGCACAGCGGGTCGTTCTCGCAGCTGAGCACCGAGTCTGCGGTACTTTCCAGCCAGCTGAGCACGCGGTTGCTGAGAAGGGTCCACAGTGATCCGAGGGTGAATTCACGGACGTTGTCGGCGTAGATGGCGACGGTGAGCGCCTTCGTGACGACCCATTCGGCGAGCGTGTTTTCGGCCAGTCCTACTTGGCCGTCGTCCAGGGACCGAAGCAGGAGGTGGCCGAGGGTGTGGATGATCGTGTGTACGGTTGCTGCCGCGCGGGCGGCTTCCGGGTCGTCTTGGTCCGTGAACAGTTCCAGTAGCCGCTGGCGGGCCGCCGATTCGTCTTCGGCCGCCCCGACAGAGAGTCCTTTGGCATTCAGGAACGACAGGACGGAACGTGCGGAGAAGGTGACCAGGAGGGCTTCGGTGTCCGATGCTGCGACGTAGGCCGGATACTTTCCGTCGTGGTGGTACTTGTTGTGGAAGCCGGTCAGGACTCCCCGCTCGGGCTCGTGCTCTTCTCTGGTGTAGCCGAAGGCGACTCGGGCTACGGGGAACTCCCAGGTGACCGCGATCTCTGCGATCCCCAGGGTGCGGGCCTGCTCGCGGGCGCGTTCCGTGGTCTGCTGGGCCAGCCGGTCCTGGAGCTCGGCGAAGCGTGCACACTGGTCGTCGAGGGTGATGCGCTGTATCTGGGCGGGGTCGAAGACGGCTGCGCGTTCCACGAAGGGGCGGTCTGCACCGAGTAGTTCCCACCGCGCGTTGGCGGCGTCCGTACTGGGCAGAGCAGCCAGGCCGCTCTCCTCGGGGCCCATCACTCTGCGGAGCTGCTCGATGGCCTCCTCCCCCATGTGGATCTGGCGCAGTTGCTGTTCTTTCTGCTGCCATTCCTGCGGGGACAGGCGCGTTACCGTGACGTTCTGGGAGGCTTCGCCGATGCCTTGGGCCAGGGAGTCGATCCGGTTCAGGTAGTGGGCGGCCGCGATCCGGCCGCGCTGGGGGTGGCGCTGGTACTGCCGGAACTCGGAGTTGTCGATGTTGACGAGCTGGAGGGCGTGGACCTGGTAGGCGCGGGTGTCGTTGAACGTCCTTGCCCGCATCATGGCGCGGCCGGCTGCGTCCTTCCATTCGCAGCCGCAGGGGGACTGCGAGGTGCCCTGGAGCTTCGCGCCGCCGCAGCCTGGGCCGACGCAGCGCCAAAGGGCGGTGACGAAGCTTCCTGTGTTCTCGAACACGATGTGGTCGTAGCCGTGCGCGGGAACACGGCACTTGGGCACGTACATGGGACGGACGCGTCCGCAGTTGTGCGCGTTGAAGTACGGAAGTTGCCGCAGCTGTGCACCGCAGGTGCGGCACCGGGGGTCGGCCGCCAGTTGCTGGGGCTTCACGTACGTGCGCACGCGGCGGCAGGAGCGGCGGACGCATTCGAGGACGAGGGGGAATACCTCGAAGCGAACGAGGTCGGGGCTGACCAGGACGAAGTTCTGCCGGAGTCGGCCCTGCGGCAGGGGCAGGGCGGCTCTGGCGTCTTCGCTCCAGCGCTCCAGGTAGCGGGAGATCTCGTCGTAGATGACGTCTTCGTTGAGCTTCTTGACCACGTCTCCGTCGACTGCCTGGACCCTGCCGCGTAGTCGCTGTTCGTGGCGGAAGACGGCGCCGGGCAGGAAGGCGGTCATGGCTTGGCTACGGCTGCGGTTCATCCTTGCCTCCCTTATTGCTGTCGGCGGTGTTGGTGGCGAGTGCTTTGAAGGCGTCCTGGCTGCTGGTCAGCGACTGGAAGGATGTGCTTTTGTCGATGTCGCGGAAGCTGGTGAGCGGCTGTTGGAGGAAGAGGTATGCGGTGCGCTTTTCCTCTGCCCCCTTGTTGAGGTTGGGCCGTTCCTCCTGCCGCCAGGTTTCGATAATGCGCTCAACGAGGTCGTTCTCCAGTCCGCGCCCATTGACGCCCGCCACGCGCTCGCGGTAGCAGGCTGGGATGCGTCGTTCCAGCCAGGGGTCGAGGAGTGGTCGTTGGGCGCTCCACCAGCGCTTGAAGTCTTTGGAGTAGTCGGCTCCTTCCGGTGGTGGCTTCAGCGCGGGGTCACGGGCGGCGTCGTGGAGCAGCGCCAGCACGATGCCGGGCAGGGTGCGTCGGGCTGCGAAGTAGGCGTATTTGTTGACGGGCACGGGGGTGACCATGCGGTCGAGCAGGCGGTGGTAGCTCAGGAAGTTGGAGAACATGGAGCGTTCGCGGCGCGAAACGGGGTCGTAGACGGTGACGACGAGGCCTGCGTGGGTTCGCCCGGCCCGGGCGGTGACCTGGATGTAGTCGGCGGCGGTCGGCGGCATGCCGGCCAGGACCAGGAGGTTGAGGCGCTCGAGGTCCACCCCGTGGCTGAGCACGCTGGTGCCGACCAGGGCGCGCAGTCGCTCTCCTCGCGGGATGTCCAGGTGCTCGCGTTGGACCCGGGCGATGGCCGCGGCGAGCTCGGGGACAGGGACTTCGCCGGTGAGCACCGCGTGCTCGACGCGGTCGAGTCCGGCGTGCTGAAGGTCGTCGGAGAGCTGGCCGAGCTCCTCGTCGAGCTGGGTGCCGTGCTGCTTGCTGTTCACATAGGCCAGGGAGACCTCGTAGGGGAAGAGGAGCCGTGGGAGGTCCGAGTCGGGCAGCCCGTGCAGGGCTAGGCGCTCGCGCAGGGCCTTGGGCTCCTCCTGGAGCCGGGCGATCTCGGTGAGGAGCTCGCCCTGCACGATCGCGGCGACGTCGGCTTTTCGGCGCTTGTGCGGAAGCACTCCAATGTGAACGCGCCGGAAGTCGGGCCGGGTCGTGGTGTAAAAGCTTTCGCCGAGTGTCCATCCCGGCGCGGGGAAGGCACGGGGACGGCGGCCGTAGAGCTGGCGGAGCTGGTCCTGATACTGCTCGATGGTGGCGGAGGCGCCCAGTACCTTGCTGGGCAGGCCACTGCCCGCTCCTGACTGGAGTTCGGCGATCATGCCTTCGTAGTGCGCGTTGAACGCGCCGAGCTCCTCCTTGAGGAGGTGCATCTCGTCCTGCACCGTCAGTGCCGGTACCGGGTCCTTGATCGGGCGGGCCGCCGGGTAGCCACCCTTCGGCGCAGTGCAATGGTCCCGCCCGGCCGAGCAGACTCCGAAACGCGGGAAGGAGAAGTAGCCATGCTCGGCGCAGCGGTGCCTCGGCCCGTGCTGGAAAGCGGTGAACTCGGGGAACCAGCTGTGCCCCGTGAGCTTGTCGACGGTGGAGATGACGATCGCGGGCAATGTGCGGTAGACCTCGACGTCGCTCACGTGCAGGGGCAGGATCCGCTGGCAGGCGGCGCACTCGTGATGCAGGCGGACCGCGTCGGTGTCCAGGCGCAGCCGTACGCTGTCGCGCTCGCAGTAGGGGCAGGTAATCACGAGCCGGTCGCGCAGATGGTCTTCGGCGAAGGTCCCCGCCCGGGTAGCCGCGGCCTCGGTCTCCCAGCCGCGCCACCAGCCCCGCTCCCAGTGGAGGTCGTTGGGGCTGCCCGTCCCGCCGGCCAGGTAGCCGAGCGCGAACGGGTCGTCGTGGGGGGATCCGATCTGGCGTTCGGCGCGGAGCGTCTCGGCCGCGATCAGCATGCGCAGGGTGCGGTCGAGTTGCTGCACGCTGAGCATGCGCAGCGGGAAGCGCAGCCAGGCGGTGACCCCTGCGTGCTTGCCTCGCAGCCGGTCGTAGAACAGGGCCGTGAGGATCAGCCCCAGGTATGCCTCGGTCTTCCCTCCGCCCGCGGGGAACCACAGCACGTCGGTGTGGTCGAGTTCAGCGCGCAGGTCCGCCCGCTGCGGGTGCTCGCGCACGGCGAGGGCCGGTAGGTGCGAGACGATGTAGACCAGCTGGAAGAGCCGCCAACTGTCATATTTGCGGTGTTTGTTGACGCGGGCGAAGACCTCGTTGGCGAGCTGGAAGGCGAGTTTGAGGTCCGGGTCCAGGTCCAGGCACTCGCGGCCGAGGCCGAACCTCCTGGCCTCGTCGTCGAACTGGGCGCGGTCGGCTTCGATGGCCTTGTGGTGCGGCAGCTGCTGGGCGGCACGGCAGACGGCGGCGAACTCACGGGAGTAGCGGGCCATCGCGACCTCGACGGAGTCCAGGATCGGGGCCGGCTCGTCGGCGAGCTCACTCCACCGCGGGTGCCGCACCCCGGCTTGGCGGGGCACGACGGTGCGTTGGACATGGACGGGCAGGGTCTCGGTCCGCAGACCGCTGCCGTGGGGAACTGCTGCGCAGCCGGTACCGCGACCGATCACCTCCGCCAGCGCCTCCAGCCGGTAGTCGCGGGGGGCGAGGTGGAAGCGCTGGGGCACGATGCTGATGCCGTCTCCGGGAAGGACCGCGAAGCGGCAGTCGTACACGGAGAGGTCCTGCCAGTCGCTCTGTGCCGTGTCGCTTTCGTTGTGCAGGGACACGCGTACGAGGTGATCGCCGCCGTCCAAGGCTTGGGCGTGCGCGGACAGCACCAGTTGGGGCGCGCAAGGGGCTGCGTCGCGGTCCATCAGTGCCGCGACGTGGCTGTGGAATGCCTCCTCGTCGGCCATGGCCTCCGCAGGAAGCACGTTGCGCCTACGCCGTCCCTGGCGGCTCTGCGGACCAGCGGTGAGCGGGCGACGGGCCTCGGGGCGGGTGAAGTGCGCATCCACCGCGCGGCGGACCGCCCGGTCCAGCACCTGCTGAGCCTCGCCGAGCGCGTGCGGATCGCGTTCGCCTTCCCCGAGCGGCACTTCGATCACCAGGTCGGGCACGTGAACGTCCTGGCGGCGCCAGACGCCCAGCAACTCTCCCGGCCGGGCATGTGCACCGGAGGGGCCTTCGTCGCCGCGCAGGTACTCCATGTGTTCGGCGTAGCTGGCGATGTCCTCCAGGTACAGGGCGAATCGGCAGTGGACGGCGAGTTGCGCGGTCCTGCGGCCGGGGGCGGTGCTCACCCGGAAGTCGAGCGCCAGGACCGGGGGCGCCTGTGTGCCGCGCAGGGACTCGACGGGCCGACGGCTCGGGTCGGCCGTCGCCTCGTCTGGTGCCGGCAGGTGCCGCGGCGTGGCCGCGACGGCGGGCAGCACTCCGACGACGACGTGGTCGCGTGGTGTCCACGGGGGTGTGTGCGGGGCACCGCTGCGGTCGGCGAGCCTGTCGGCGAGGACCTGCGTCAGGTGTTCGATCAGCACCGTCTCCCGCTGGTTGTCGGCAGCGCTGTCGGGGTGCGGCGCTAACGGGTTGTTGCGGGCATCGTTCACGGCGCCTCCTGTGGTGAGCTGCTTGTGCCGCGGGGGCCTGGTACGCGGCCCAGGGCGGCCGCCGCCATGCTCTTCTGGCCGCCGACGCGGCGGACGACGACCAGGTCGAATTCCTCGAGGATCTCCGAGACGTCGATCCCGGAGCACAGTGTCTTCAGCTGGCGCAGCGCGGGGCCTTCCATGCCGCGTGCGGCCTCGGTCATTGCCGCCGCCGCGGTGTGGCCCAACGTCCGATGCAGACGGCGCAGTTCCTCCGCCATGCGGGCCAGGCGCTGCCACGTGCCTCCTGCGGTCAGGCGGGTATCCCGGGCCAGCAGGGCAACCCGGTGGATGTCTTGCGGATCCTCCGGGGCGATGACGCTGCCATCGGCCCATTTGCTCACCGCCTGCCATGACGAGACCTCGCTCCCGAGGTTGTTCAGGGCTGTGAGCACGTCCGGCCACGACCCTCGCTGCTCGTACACGGCGGTGATGGCCTGGCGGAAGAAGCCGATCATCGTGTCCATGGCGGTCACCTCGGCGCTGTCATGCATCACCATGACGAGCCGGTCGTGGAGTCTGGACTGACCGTCGCCGCGTGCGCGCAGCAGCCGACTGCCGGGGGTGAGCGCGGCCACGGGCACCCTGGCGTAGCGCTGGCCTATGAGGACGTCGACCGGCTCGTCGCTGCGCAGCCAGAGCACCGCCCCTTCGGGTTCGGTGAGCACGGCCGTGGCTGGCACCGGGTCGTCCGCTGCCGTCGTGGCGCTGCGGCCGGGGTCCTCCGGGGTGCCGATGGCTCGGGCCGGAAGGTCGTAGTCCTCAAAAAGCGCTGAGAGATCGAGGGCGAGCCAGCTGTCGTGCTGGGGTGAATCCTCTGGTGCGGAGGACGGTCCGGAGAGGTCGACAGGGCCGTAGGCGACGGGCAGCGAGGGGGTCGTCGGCTCCGGTACCTCGCCCAGCCTCAGCACTGCGGCCGTCTGGCGTATCTGCTCGTGCCAGCCGCTCAACGCGCGGTCGGCCGAACGCTCCAGCCAGGTGTACTCACTCTGCTCTACAACGGCGACGTGTTCATCGGCGGCACCGGAGAACAACACTCCGGTGCGTAAAGGCGAGGGGGCACCGAGGTGAAGCTCGAGCCTTGGCGAGGCGTCCCAGGCCAGGCGTTCCGTATAGGGCATCACGTGCAGAGCACCGGCTCCCCTGCCGGCGGCGGCCCCGGGCTGGGGGGCGAGCAGCAGGGAGTCGGCATCACCGCCGAGTGCGTCGGCCAGCTCCCCGGCGACAGCGGCGGCGGCGGAGCGGGAGCGGGTACGGACAAGAATGGGGGCGCCTGTCCGGCTGGCCCGTGCCCAATCGATCAGCGCAAGCAGCAGGTCCCAGCGCGGGTTGTCGTCGTACAGCAGTTCATACAGGTCCAGCACGCCACGCCGAAGGTCGGGCCATTGAGTCTCGCGGAACAGCCCCCACGGCCCGCCCCGCCCCTCCAATGTCCCTCGGGACACCGACCGGGCCAGCGCCCGTGCGCCACTGCCGCGCCCCATCAGTACCTGCCAGGTGTCTTGCCTTCCGATCGAGCCCCAGCTGCACCACAGCAGGTTGAGCAGACGCACGGCGTCGGCGACCGGCTGCGGCCAGGACTCCGACGCGCGCACACGCCGTGCTGCGACCACACCCACCACAACCTTCCGGAGAAGCTCGGCGAGCTGCTTGTGGCGGTATACGGCCACGCTCGGCGCGACTGCCGGGCGGTGGGCGAGGAGGGCGTTACTAGTCAGCGGGCCGCATGCGGGGCGGTGCCCGAGGGTGTGCCGCACGTCGGCGCGCAGCGCGGGACTCCACGGCCATTGCGTCCAGGCCCGGCTACCGCCCGGCTGGGTGCCAAGGTCGGCCACGGCTACGACACGGGCGGCGTCGTGCTCGCTTGCCCAGGCCAGCGCGCGCTCCCAGGAATGGTCGTTGGCCATGCTGGTGCGGTCGATGACGACGGTGCCGACGCTAGTGCCCAGCGAGGGCCTGCCGAGTGCGGTGTTGAGGTAGAACAGTCCCGAGGGTGAGTCGATGGCCCTCGTGATCTTTCCCTGGAGGTCGACGACCCGGCCGTCACCACGAATTCTCTGCATGCGCAGGGCTCGCGAGAGGTTCTGCCGGCCGATCGCGAGCTGTGCCAGCCGTACGGTGACGTTGGTGCGCAGTCCGACAACGACCACCGGCCCGACAGGGACCGGGCAGGGTGATCCGCCGGTCAGCTCTGCCCCGCGCCGTATGAGCTGGAGGTAGATCCCGATCAGCACGGCCAGGTCGTGCCGCCCGCGCGGGAGGGCCAGGTAGACGCTGCGTTGATCACTCGACAACGCGCGCAACAACAGGGTCAGGGTGGCACGATCCAGCGGGCCGAGATCAACGGTGCGGCCGCGGTCGGTCATGCGAAGGGCCTGCACGCGCTCGAAGAAGTCAGCGGGACCTGGGTCAGGAGGGACGAGGCAGTCCAAATATGTCACGCGCGCCATCACCCACCTGGTATCCCCCCGCTACCTGCCGTTACAGTAACGCACATTGACAGGCCGTCACCTGCTCCTGCCCAACCCGAGGGTGGTGGATCCGGGTTCGGACCACCGGGGGCGTACACATGAACGAAAAGTCAGGAGCGGGCCTCCCTTTGGTCTCGCTTCTCGAGGCTGGGCCGGCGCCGGTGGAGTGGAGCCGGATCGCCGAGCACGAGTCATGGCGCAAGGAGTTGCACCGGCCCGCTACCTACGTTCACAAGTGGTGGGCGAGGCGCCTGGGCAGCGTCGCACGCCACTTACTGTTGGCTGCCGTGTCCGGGCCGGACGACTCCATCGCGGACGCCTCGGACAGGCTGCGGGGGCTCGTCGTCTACGACCCCTTCGCCGGATCGGGCACCACCCTTGTCGAGGCGGCCAAACTCGGGGCCGCCGCCGTCGGCCGCGACATCAACCCCGTCGCGACGCTCACCCAGCGGCAGGCGCTGCAGCCATGGGATCTCGAGGTGCTCGCGGACCTCTTCGGTCAGGTCGTCAGGAAGTGCGCCCGCCCCGTCCAGGAACTGCACCGCACCGTCTCCGATGAACCGGTCCTGCACTACTTCTGGGTGGCCCTCGCGCACTGCCCAGAGTGCGGCGAGGACGTGGAGCTCTTCACCACCCGGGTCTTCGCCCGCCATGCGTACCCGCGCAGATTCCCCCGCGCACAGGCCGTATGCCCGGGCTGCCGGGGCATCTGCGTCACCGACCTGAGCAAGGACGAGAGGGGGCACTGCCCAGCCTGCGGCCTGACCTTCTCGTTCCATGGGGCCGCCCGCGGACGGTTCATGACGTGCCGTCTCGGACACCGCACCCCTGTCATTGCCGCGCTGAACGGCGCCGTCCCGGAACGACGCATGTACGCGAAGCTGGTGCTGCGCGCCGACGGCAAGCGTGAGTACCGGGCAATCGACGACTTCGACCTCTGCCTGTACGACAAAGCGGCGAAGTCCCTCGCCAACACATCTCCCGATGAGCTCGTACGCCCGCTCGGCACGCTGGAGGAAGGCGTCAGCACGGTCCAGGCGCTGCGCTGGGGGTACGACTCCTGGGAGCGGTTCTTCAACGAGCGCCAGCGATACAGCCTCGGGCTGATCGGCGCGGCGCTGCGCGATCTTCCCGGGGCGTCCGCGGAACGCGAGGCGCTCATCGCATCGTTCGGCAGAACCGTCGAACACCACAACCTCTTCTGCTCCTACAAGGGGGAGGGCACCGGCCCGGTCCGCTCGATCTTCCACAACCACGTACTGCGACCGGAGCGGTGCAGCGTCGAAGGAGACCCCTGGGGCGCCCAGGGGGGATCGGCCGGGTTCTCCGGGGTGCTCACCCGGCTGCACAAAGCGGCCCAGTACAAGAAAACCCCGCTGGACTTCAGGGCCGAGGCCGACCGGATCCTCTCCGTCGACCAGTCCTCGCTGCCCGTCGCCCGCCCCCTGAGCACGACGTGGCAGCAGTTCGTACAGGATCCCGCAACGGCCTACACCACCACCGGCGATGCCTCGCAGACAGATCTGCCCGACAACAGCGTGGACCTCATCGTCACCGACCCCCCCTACGTCGACAACGTCCACTACTCGGAACTGGCTGACTTCTTCCACGCGTGGCTCAGCGCCATGCGCCCCTACCAGGGCTACCCGGACGTGCCCAGCACCCGTGCCGTCCAGGAAGTACAGAACGCCGCCCCTGATGGATTCCAAGCCACCGCAGCCCTCGTCTGGCGTGAGTGCCGGCGCGTCCTCAAACCCGGCGGCTGCCTCCTGTTCAGCTTCCACCAGTCGCAGACCACGGGCTGGTGCGCTCTGATGCGGTCGCTGTCGGACGCGGGCTTCACCGTCACCACCACCCGCGCCGTGATCGCCGAAGTGGCGACCAGTCTCTCCAAGACCGCAGCGGCGGAGCCCAACCGCATCGACGTCATCGTGGTGTGCCGGGACGCCGCGGACATGCCTCCCGGGGCAGCCCTCGACCTTGACCAGGCCGCCGCGGAGGCGCTTTCGGAGATCCAGGGCCTCCGGGGCGCCGGGCTGCGGGTGGGTCCCGGCGATGTCCGCACCGCCGTACGCGCCGCAGTCCTCGCGACAGGAACACAACAGGCAACCGCCGACTGGGAGACCCTGCAAGCAGAAGCAGACCAACGAGCCACGGCGGCGGTAGCGGAATTCAACACCACCTGACTCCCCCACCGGTGCCAGCAACATCCGACCTGCCCCGGACCAGCGCGGAAGCCGACACGGAGGATGGAATGGCGGGGCTGCGAGCGCATCAGAGGGAGGCGGTCGACGCGGCGGTGCACGCCCTGGGAAGCGTCCCGTCAGCCGGCGCGGGGTTGCGGGCCACGATCGTTTCGGCGTGCGGGACGGGCAAGACCTTCATGGGGGCGCACACCGCGTTGCGGGTGGCACGCACGGGCCGGGTGCTGGTCCTGGTGCCGACGCTGGATCTGCTGGTGCAGACGTTTGCCGCCTGGCGGGAGGCGGGTCGGGCCGGGGCGATGGTGGCGGTCTGCTCGCTGCACACGGATGCGGAGCTGGCCGCGGCCGGGGTGCGCTGCACTACCGATGCCCGGCGGTTGCTGGAGTGGGCTGGTGGGGCGGCGCGAGTAACGGTGTTCGCCACGTACGCGTCGCTGCCGGTGCTCGCCGAGGCTCACAGCAGGTGCGGCGGGTTGTTGCCCTTCTCGTCCTTCTCGCGGAAGGGCAACGAGCTGGCGATCACCCGGGCGTCCGGACTGGCATGCGCCTGGAGCAGGTCGAGAAGGTCCTGCTTGAGCTCCTCCTCGCCGTCCTCGCCCTCGGCGTACATGGCCTTCTTCGAGCAGTGGTGCGGGGAGAGCAGAACGTCCCATCCCACCCGGTCCGAGTTGCCTGCGGCTTCACTGTTCTCGAAGATCATCTTGATGATGGGGTAGGCGAGGTCGCCCAGGAACAGCAGTCGGCCGACTGTGCCGTCACTGGCCTTCAGCTGGACCTGCAGGGCCAAGGACGTGTCGTTGCGGTCGCCTGCGCAGTGGTCCTTGAACGGTGCGTGGACGAACGCCTCGAACCGGTCCGCGACGTCCTGGCCGTCGATCTTGGTGATCACGTCGCCGGGGAAGGTGAAGTACTCGTCGGGCAGTTCGGCGTAGGAGTGCAGTTCGCGGTCCTCGTCATAGCCGATGATGCGCACCCTGTCCCCGCTGTCCGGCTCCTTGCCGTCCTTGACAGCCTTGAGGGTGGCGTCCACGCGTCGCTCGACCTCGTCCTGGAAGCGCTGTGCGTCCTCGCACATGGGCTTGTCCTCGGACAATTCGCGCCACAGCCGAGGTGTCGCCCAGATCTCCCCGATCAGGATGGAGCTCTCCAGAAGGTCGCCGAAGCCGCAGCAGTGGTCCGAGTCGGCGTGGGTCAGGGCAAAAACCGCCAGGTAGGGCGTCGTGCCGTCGGGCTGCGGGAGGGTCTCCTCCAGGCGGTCAATGACGGCGGCGACCACCGCATCGTCCTCGTCGGCGGCCTTCATGTCCCGCAGGTCCACCTGCATGACCAGGTTGTCGCCGACCACGATCGTGGTGGAGTCCCCCGTGCCCACCGGCCAGAACACCACCCCCTGTCCGGGAAGTTCCGTCTCCACCATGTCGTACCTCTTCACTCGATGTTGATCAACTACCGGTAAAAGCAGACAAGTTCACTGCAAATCAGGTCTACCACGCGCCACTGACAACGCAGCCTCCATGAGGCAGCGCAGCGCCTTCCCCAGCCGCTGCTGGCGGCGTCGAGGTGTTAGGGCCGACCCGGTGTCTCTCCCAACCGCTCCGCTTAATGTGCTGGGCATCCGTTCTGAAAGCACCCGCCCGAGACTGCGAATACGAGACCGTGGCGGAGTGACCCATGACCTTGGCCTACTGCGGACCGCTCCCTTACCGAGGGAGACGACCTCGTCGCTGATCTGCCGCATCGCCAGCCGCTACGGACTGGAAGCGAAGGCGCTGCGGTCCAGTTGGCGCTGGCGCAACCACCAGCCCAAGCACGAGGGCGGGACCTGTCGGGCCGACGTCGAGGTGCTGCTGAATGCGGCTGGACGGCAGCTCCTGGCAGATCTGTGCGGCCTCGAGGAACACGTGCTGGCGCAGGCATTGCCGTCCTGGGGGCGGGAGGATGCCAGGCTGCCGGCCGCGGATGCAGGGGAGCCGGCGGCGGTGTGGCGGATCGGTGGTGCGGTTGCCGGGCCGGTGGCGTTCGGCTGTCGTCTGTGCACGGCCCGGCGTACGGGGACGGCTGGGCGGGCGGTGCTGTACGCCCCGCGGTGGGACCGTGTGTGTGTCCGGCACGGGCGGTGGCTCCTTGATGCGGATGCCGACCAGCCTCACGAGTATCTGGACGTGCGGCGTCTGCCGGAGGTGGTCGCGGCGCAGCGGCGGTGGGTGGGGGTGGCGCGGCGGGCGGTGCGGGCGGGGGCCGAGCCGGAGCGGGTGTTCGCGTTGGCGCAGGCGGTGGTGGCCCGCTGGTGGGAGCAGGCCCTGCAGTGGGAGCGGGAGAAGGTCTGGCCGCGGCGGTTGCATCAGGCCGCGGGCGGTGATGCCGGGGGTGATCTGGAGTGGTGGCGGATCGTGGGGCGGGACGCGGTGGTCTTTCCCGAGGTGGTGGCCGTGGCCGATGTGTTGCTTGATCCGGCTATGGCCCGGCTGGTGTGGGTGGACAGCGGTGCCGGGCAGCCGCGAGTGCTGCCCGTCGATGGGTTGTTCTGCCGTCGGCTCGGTGAGCGTGTGGGCCGGGAGTGGCTGGGGCCGCTGGCTGCGGCGGACCATGGCGGTCCGCTGATCGCGTGGATGGGCAGCGTGATCCGGCTGCGCCGGGGGGCCGGTGGGCCCCCCGGATACGACAACGACCCCTGGTGGCTGCGCCGGGAGCATCAGCCGGTGACGATGGCGGGGCAGTTGCGGGTGCTGGGCAAGGAGAAAAGGGCGCCGGGCTCGGGGACGATGTGGCGGACGGTGGTGCCGGCCGAGCAGCGGATGCGGATCAGCAGTCTCCTCGGCAGTGCCGAGGAGCAGTTGCTGCAGCTGCGCGGCGTGCAGAGCGGGCCGACCGCCGAGGTCGCCCGGCAGCTGCTGCAAGGCCTCGGTCACAGTGCCGGTCTGGTCGAGGCGGCCTGGAAGCGGACCGCGGTGGCGGCAATGAACGGCGGGGTGCCGTTGGAGGAGGTGGCCCGGTGGGCGGATATGTCCCCCGGGACACTGAGGAGCATGCTGACGGCAGGCGGGCAGGAAGACGACGGCTGAGAGCAAGGTGGGACCGGGCGCATCGGCTATTAGCTGATACAGCACTCGTTTGTGGCAGAAACCCTGAAAACAGCGGCACCTGTCAGCGGGAGCGGCTTGGCTGACGCGGGTGATCAGCACAGGAGAGGCCGCCCGGCCCGGGGGCCGGGCGAGGCGAGCGGCCGCAGCGGTGGGCGGATGCCGCCATGACCGTGGGATTCGAGGAGTTGCCGCCGGTGTCGGCGTTCCCGGTGATCCCGGGGCGCCGCTGGGGGCCGGGTCTGTGGTGGTCGGCGACCACCGGGCAGCACGTGGCGGCCGGGTCGAACGCGATGCGCACCCAGCTGATGGTCCTGGACCGCGACCCCAATGTGACCGGGTTCGCGGGGCGTCCGGTGCGGTTGCTGTGGCGCGAGGAGCGGGGCCGGGTGCGTTCCTGGGTACCGCAGCTGTTCGCCCGGTACCGCGACGGCACGGGTCTGCTGGCCGACTGCCCCAGCCACCCGGAGGCCGGCGGCGACCGCGCGGTGAAGGCCGCCGAAGCGGTGAGCGCGGCGTGTGAGGAGATCGGCTGGACCTACCGGCGTCTTGCGCCGCTCGACGACGTCCTGGCCGCCAATCTGAAGTGGCTGGCTGGCTACCGCCACCCCCGCAACGCGGGCCGCCCCGGCCTGACGCCCGCGGTGGTGGAGGCGTTCGCGCGGCCGCGGCCGCTGATCGAGGGCGTCGAAGCGGCCGGCGACCCGATCGAGGTCCTGCCGGCGGTCTTCCACGCCCTGTGGCACGGGCGGGCGACGGCAGACCTGGAGGCGCCACTGCATGAACGCGTCCTGGTCGGTCCTGCGGGCTGGAATGGCCCGGTCACGGCGGGAGGGGCCCGGTGACCGCGCGGCACAACGCCCGGCCATTGGTGAAGGTCGGGGCGCAGGTCCGGTTCCGCGGTGTGAAGTGGCAGGTCGTCGCCCTGTCCGGGCAGGTGATCCATCTCGTCGGCCCGGACGGCGGCGGTGAGGCGGTGCTCGCCGGGTACCTGTTCGCCGACCCCGGCTTCAGCGTCATCGGGGCCGATGTACCGCAGGCGGCCCCGCAGTGGGGGCTGTTCGAGACCGCCCCCGCCGCGGCGCGGGAGAAGGCCATGGCCTGGCAGCGGCACGTGAGAGAAATCGAATGCGGCCTTGCCGACGGGCCCGGCAGTGCTGGAGCGGTGCGGGAGCAGTACGACCCCGCACGGCACACGCTGGCCGAGCGGGAACAGGCCAAAGCCGAAGAGCTGACCGCGCTCGGCTTCAGCCGTGTCTCGCGCACCACGGTGCAGCGCATGCGCCTGGCCTACCGCAAACAGGGACTGTGGGGGCTCCTGGACCACCGCACCACCCGTGCCTCCAGCCCCACCGGGCGTTCCGACGAACGGGTCGTCGCCGCCGTCCGTGAAGCGCTGCGCCGCCGGCGCGGGCGCTCCAAGGGCACCATCAACGGCCTGTTCCCGCTCATCAACCAGATCCTTCAGGAACAGCACGGCCCCGGTACGGTGCCCGTACCGTCCCAGGCCACGCTCTACCGGCTCGTCACCACGCTCGCCCGCCCCGGCGAACTGCCCAGCGGTCCGGTCCGCCAGGTGCCCGCGAGCTTCGAGGGGCGGGCCTTCACCCCCGCCATGGCGCTGCGTCCCGGCGAGCAGGTCCAGATCGACACCACCCGCCTGGACGTCCTGGCCCTCTTCGACGACGGCACCCTCGCCCGCCCCGAACTCACCATCGCCGTCGACGTCGCCACCCGAGCCATCCTCGCCGCCGTACTGTGCCCCAGCACGACCAAAGCCGTCGACGCGGCCCTGCTGCTCGCGGAGATGGCCGTGCCACACCCCGCCCGCCCGACCTGGCCGGACATCCTGCGCATGGACCATGCCCGCGTACTGCCCCACCAGCGGCTGGCCACACTCGACGAGCGCCTGGCCGGTGCGGCGGCCCGGCCGGTGGTCCTGCCCGAGACGATCGTCGTCGACCGGGGCAAAATCTTCGTCTCCCGGGCGTTCACCGCCGCCTGCGAACACCTCGGCATCAGCGTTCAGCCGGCCCCACCCCGCGCCCCCACCGCGAAGGGCATCGTCGAGCGCACCTTCGGCACCATCAACCACCTGTTCTGCCAGCACCTGCCCGGCTACACCGGCTCCGACGTCACCCGCCGCGGCCCCGACACCGAGAAAGACGCCTGCTACAGCGTCGCCCAGCTGCAGGACCTGCTTGATGAGTGGCTGGTGCACTACCACCACCGGCCCCACGAAGGGCTGCGCCACCCGATGATGCCCAGGAAGGCCCTCACCCCGAACCAGATGTGGGCCGCGCTCGTCGCCGTCGCCGGGTACGTGCCCGTCCCGTTGACCAGGCGCGACTACCTCGAGCTGCTGCCCGTGCGCTGGCAAACGATCACCGCCTCCGGCATCCGTATCCACCACCGCACCTATGACGCGGACCTCCTCGCACCGCACCGCGGCCAGCCCTCCCCCGTCGCCGGCCGCGGCGGGAAATGGGAGATCCATTACAACCCTCACGATGTGCGCCAGATCTGGGTCCGCCTGCCCGACGGCGAACTCACCGAGATCGGCTGGATCCATCGCGACCACGTCCACCGGCCGTTCGACGAACGCACCTGGCAGCACATCAGAACCCTCACCCTGCACGGCAACCACAGCGACTCCGAGCAGCACGAAGCCGACCTCGCCGACACCCTCGACCAGCTCATGCGCCGCGTCCGCAGCGGTCACGCCACCAAAACGGAGCAGGCTCTCCTGGCCCGCACCGCTCACGTCCCGCTCCCCACAGCCCGCGAAGGGAACCACGACACCGAAGCACCCGCCGACAGCCCGGAACAGCAGGACGACGACAGCATCGACGACCTCGACGACCTGCCCGACGACGACAGCCGCCCCGCCCCAGCCACCGGATTCGGGCTCTACAACGCACACGAGGAAGCCGCCACATGGTGAACCGAAACCAGAGAAGCGCGGGCAGCACACAAGACGGCACCGACGACAGCGGCGAGGCCGAGCTGTCCTGGCCCCTGACCACCTGGCAGGGCTGGCACCGCTTCGCCACCACCGACCCGGTCGTCCCTCCCCGGCCCGGCGACCCGCCCCGCAGCACAGAGCAACGCCTGGCCTACCACTCCGCGTTCGTCACCATCCGCACCCCCGCCATCCACGCCCTGGCCACCCAGGTCCGCACCCTGATGATCCTCGGCCGCCACCAGCAGACCACCGCACGGCCCTCCCTCATCGTCACCGGACCCGCCGCCGCAGGGAAAACCACCACGCTCCTGAACGTCGGGCGCACCTGCCACCTCGCCCACACCCGCAAAAACCCGCCGCCACCCGGATCAGCGCATGCCGCGGTACCCGTCGCGTATGTCCTGGTCCCGCCCGGCGCGACCGCGAAAACCCTCATCACCGAATTCGCCCGCTACCTCGGCATCCCCACAACCGCCCGCATGACCCAGACCCAGATCACCGAAGCCGTCTGCCACACCTACACCCAGGCTGGTGTCCAGCTGGTGATGATCGACGAGATCCACCGCCTCAACCCCCGCACCACCACCGGCGCCCAAACCGCCGACCTCTTGAAAGACCTCACCGAACGTCTCCCCGCGACGTTCGTCTACGCCGGTATCAACGTCACCGACACACCCCTCTTCACCGGTGTGAGAGGTGCCCAACTCGCCGGACGCGCCACCCTCGTCGACTGCGGCCCCCTACCCGCCCGCCACGGCAGCCGCCACCCGTTCAGCGACGTCATCACCGACATCGAGAACAACCTCGACCTCACCCAGCACAAATCCGGCACCCTCCCCCGGCACGCCCCCTACCTCCACCAGCGCACCGCAGGCCGCATCGGATCCCTCACCCGACTCATCCGCCAAGCCGCGATCACCGCCATCAGCGACGGCACCGAACGCATCACCAAAACCACCCTCGACACCATCCGCCTCGACCACCTCGCCGAAACCCACCACCGCCCCCACACCCGCCAGACAGGCAAAAGGCCCTGACCAGCACAAACACCGATCAGGCCTTTACACGCTAGAACTACCTACAACACACCCAGCCACCCTCAGCACAGAACACATAACCCCAGCCCACACACCCTGACCAACCTGCCCGAGCCCCCAATTCCACCTCTCAGCGAACCAGCAACACACCAGGCCAGCCGTCTCGCCATACACCAACAAACCCCCCTCCCAGCGTCACACGAGCACTGGCGGCGCGGCGTGGAAGCCGCGGTCATCTATGCCCGCGAGCACGGCGACTTGAAGGTGCCGTTCACGTTCCGCGTGCCCACCGTCGACAACCAGGAGGCGGAAGGCGAGGGGTGGCCGGCCTCGCTCGCCGGGTTCCCTCTCGGGCAGTGGACCGCCGACGCCCGCCGCTTCTACGCCCGCGGCGACATGGACGAGGATCGCATCGTCCAGTTGGAGAAGCTCGGCATGATCTGGTCGCACTTCGACGTCGCGTGGGAGGAGGGCCTGTCCGCCGCGCGCGGGTGGGCGGCCGAGCACGGGCACCTCCTGGCCCCGCTGGACGCCACCTTCCAGGGCGCGGCGGTGGGCATCTGGCTGAAGAACGCGCGGGCTGCCGCCCGGAAGGCGCAGGAGAACGAGCAGCGGCGTGCGGAGGGTCTGCCGGTGGAGTCCTCTGCCGGGGCCTTGTCGGATACGCGGCGCGACCAGCTGGAGGAGATCGACGCGTCCTGGTGCCCGAGCTGGCCGGTGACCTGGCAACGCTCCTTCCACCTGGTCCGGATGCACCTGGACGCGGGCGAGGCGCTGCCCACCGAGGCGGGCGACGTCCTGCGCCAGGGCGAGGACCTCGGGCGGTGGGTGCAGTCGGTGCGGCTCGGGTGGGACCAGCTCACCGGCGTGCAGCAGTGGATGTGCGAGCAAGTCCTCGGGATCACACCCGCGACCGAGGACGAGAAGCCGAAGTCGCGCCGTACGCAGGCCGACAAGTGGAGTGCCAACCTCGTGGCCGCCCGGCAGTTCTTCGAGCGGGAGGGACACCTCCAGGTGCCCCGCAAGCATGTCGAGACCGTGCTCTCCCAGGACGGCCGGGAGGACCAGTACCGCCTAGGGGCATGGGTCAACAACCAGCGGAGCCGGGCCGCCGCGCTGTCCTCGGAGCGGATGGAGCAGCTGTCCAAGGTCGGGTTGCGCTGGACGTAAGGGGTAGGCGTTCGGTCCGCATCGGTCAGGCCGCCGGTGCAGGGAGCACTCGAAGACGCAGCAACCCATCGTGTCCGCCGGTTACGTACAGTCGGCTGTCGGACGAGAACGCAGCAGCGTCGACGGTACCCTGATGGCCTGCCAAGGGGGCTCCGAGCTCTTTCCACTCGTTGGTGTCCCAGAGGCGGACCACGTGGTTTGTCGCCTCTTCCTCGTTGTGGTGACCGGTGACAGCGGCAAGCACTCGTCCATCGGGTGAGAAGGCCATGCGTAGAACCTGCTCGTCCTCGCATTCAAGGGGCTCGTGGATCATTTCGGCACGAGCGACGTTCCACAGCTGAATGTCCTGCCCGGCAGTGGCCAGGAGCTCTCCGTCGGGTGAAAAGCAGAGTGCCGTGACATCATCCGCATGCCCCCGCAATGGACCACCGAGCTTCGTCTGCTGGGCAAGATCCCAGAGGTAGGCGACGCCGGCTTCGTGGCCTGTGGCCAGCACTCCCGCTGAGGACAGCGCCGGCGCAGCGGCCAGACTGCCGGAAAAGGGCTTGCCGATCTTCAAGGGGTTGGCCACGTCCGCGAGGTCCCACAAACGCACCGTCTTGCCTACGGTCACTAGAAGGGCACCGTCGGCAGAGAAGAGAACGGTGGAAGCGCCGCCGACGTGGCCATCGAGCTCAGCCACGGGCGTCCGGCTGGCGACGTTCCATAGACGAACAGTTCCATCGTCGCTTCCTGTGGCGAGGAGAGCCTGGTCCGGAGAGAAGGCCACGCTGACGACCGGGCCTGTATGCCCGAACAACGGGGATCCCGACCTTCGTCGGGCGACCGTCTCCCAGAGCTGCGCGATCTTGGGACCATGGCCGGTCGCAATGAGCGAACCATCCGGTGAGAATGCCACAGCCCATACGCCACCAGTGTCCTCAGCCAGAGGAAGCAGCTGTACGTATTCACCCGCGCGTACAGCACCGAGGAGGACACGCTCGGCCAGACCGCCAGCAGTCGGCGACTGCTGCGGTGCGAGGTGCGCCGGGACGCCCCTCCCAAGCTTTTCATCTTCCTTCAGGCACTGCAGCTGCTGCCAGCGAGACCTCCAGACCTTGATTTCCCCGTGCTGCAGGGAGGCGAGCTTCCCGGTGTTGTAGGTGAGCAGCACCCGCACCAAGGTCAGGTAGTAGTCGCAGCCGGGAAGCTTACGTCCGTTCAACACTGCGTTGACCATCGAGGCGCCAAGGTTGCCGCGACCGGCCCTGCTCACGATCTGCTTCAGCGTTGGGCGACCGTGTGCTGCTCGAAGCGTGCGCAGTTCTGCAGCCGCTGCCTCAAGCTCTTCCTGAAAACGGGCGCCACGAACCAGCACAGCACTCATCTCTGCCCCCACAACCAGCCTTGAAGACCACCAAAACACCAGGCTAGGCGCTCAAGCGCGCAGTCAACTGGAAAACAGTGAAGGTCTACGCACACCAGCGGAAATCGGTGTAGGGCGTGGTTCCCTGCGGCAGTCCGACGGGTTTTTCGCCCAGTGGAGGAAGAAGCCGCCCGGTGGGCTGAACTCTCCGTGAGCGCACCGCCTACGGCAGCGACTCACCAATCAAAGAAGGCAGACAACACACACGGAGGAACAGTTCATGCCCAGTGACGACCAGGACGACCGCCCGCGCTCGAACTCCCCTGCTGCGAAACGCAGGCGCCGGCTCCGGCGCCTGGGCAGCGAAGCCAGTCTCTACATAGTTCGGGGCGCAGCGAGTGCAGTCGGCGGCTTCCTTGTCACCTGGGCCACCGTCTGGGTCCAGAACCGCGCGTGAGCTGCTTGGGACGTGCCAATGCCACGGTGCCGGCCGGTGAGAGAAGGCGGAGGATGTCCTGCTGGAACTCGAGCTCGCGTGGGCGCCGCGTATCTCCCTCAGCCATTGAGGCAGCCAGTCCGGGGGCGGACAGCCCCGCTGCGCGTCCGGCCACGTCCGGCGCAGGCCGCAGCCACAGGCCCGACGGCTTGTCCCGCCCGGCATCGCGCGAACAACACCAGCTGCCTTGGTAAGGCGACAGCCCTGGCAACCCTCCAGGAGGCGCACACCAGGACCGGATGCGTGGGAAGATCCTCCGTCAAGATTCACTCGCCCTGAAGGATCCCCATGGATGAGCAATTTCTCGACGATGCGTCGATTCACGAACTTGAGGAGATACCGCAGTCAGTGGATCAGCGCTTGGTCGAGCATAACGGGTCCTACTACCAGGTACGCCAAGCGGAGCTCACAGGAGATGTGCACTTCCCACCCGTCAGGAACGGTCTGGACTACTTGGTCAGCGTGGCAGAGCACCTAGCGATTAGAGGGGAACCAAGTGCAAGAGCCATGAAATACGCCGTGCTGCACCTGGCTGCGGGCGCCGAAGTGCTTCTGAAGGCGCGTCTGCAGATGGTGCACTGGTCTCTGGTGTTCGCCAACCCCGGGGACGCTACGCGAGAAGCGCTCGAGAACGGAACGCTGAACAGTTGCTCTCCGGAAGAGACACGTAAGCGCCTGACTAACATGGCGGATATCAAGTTCAGCCAGAGTGAAAAGGATGCCCTCTCCGAACTGGCGAAACGCCGCAACGCCCTGCAGCACTACGGCCTGGTCGGTGAGAACGCCAAAGCTGGCAAGGTGGAGAGCACCACTGCCCAAGTGCTGAACTTCCTTATTAATTTCGTTAATGAGCACATTTTGGAGCGCATCAAGGATGCGGACGAACGACACCACGCGGAGATCGACATGGAGCGGATCCGCGGAGGGGTCCGTACGATCCAGGGCTATGTAGCAGAGCGCATGAAGGACCTCGCTCCGGTGCTGGGCCCGGTCAGAGCGCTTACTCTCCAATGCCCGCAGTGCCGTCAGTTCGCCCTCACTCCCACAATGATCAAAGGTGTGCCCGAGTGGTGCCAGTCAGACGCCCACCTCTCCCCCATGTACTGTCACCTCTGCGTGGAGGGCTATGGCGCTCCGGGCCTTGCGCTGGGTTACGCCGTACACGTTCTCGACCGTGCCGCTCCTGATGCCTCGTACGACGGCGACGCCCCGGACCGGTGTCCCGTCTGCGCGGTGAGCAGCCTGGTGCGAGGGGCCGGGACCGCTGCCGCTCCAGAGACGCCTATCGACTACTGCTTCCATTGCGCAGACGTGGTCGATGGGCTGCAAGAGTGCCAGCGCTGTGGCTTCATATACACCACTGAGCAGGGTCATCGGTGCCGACTCGGTAACTGAATACCTCGCGCATGAGGACGTCGTCCGCCGGGATGAGCAGCGGGGCCAAGCAGGGCAAATCCTGCTCGGGCCCCGCTGTCGTCGGGCCAGCCGATACTGGCTTTCGACCCGCTATACGGTTTCCGACAGAACGAAGGTCCGGACCAGAGACGTCCGGGCCTTCGTCCTGTCACTGCCCCGCCCGCCATGTCGAACTCACGCCGAAGGCCGTACCGATGACCAGCCACCAGGCGGCAGGGGCAACGAACATGCCGACCACCGCTACGCTGGATACGACACCAACGCCACCCTTGGGCCAGGCTGAAGCCTCACAGGGACGCTCTCACGCAGAGCCGCAGCAGGACCGCCGACCGCGCGGCGCACTTCCCCGCGGACGACACCGCGCAGGTGCCCGCCGTCCCTGCTCCCCCTGCTCTCTAGGAGAATCCCGATGACTCGGGAACCGCACTCCCCCGCGTCCGCACGCCTTGGTCCGCCCAGCACACCCGAACCGGGCCCTGGCGGGAAGCCAGCGCTTCTGTCGCAGCGCACCGCGCTGATCCTCTTCATCGCCGTCGTGATCGGTGTCGGCGCTGGCGTGCTGACTTTCTTCGCCGAAAGGTCCTACCCCAAGGCGGCTCTCGCCGGTCTCCTCACCACCGGGGGCTGCGTGGTGGGGCTGAACAGCCTGATCGACTAGCCGGCGGGTCGGGCAGGACCTCCCTGCCCGACCCCGCATTCTCTCGGACGTTTTGGCGCTGGAGAGGCGGCTTCCAGTCCCTTGAGGGTCAGGTTCCGCAGCGCCTCCCCCGTGTCGGTGGAGCCGCTGTTCTCGGACAGGCCGTGCTTGCGCATGTCGGAGAGCGCGCCGGTGTGCGAGGCGGTGCGGGCCTGCTTCCGTTTCGACGGGGTCTCCTTGTCGGCGTGCCGGTGGGTCAGGTGCGGTGCGCCGATCCGCTGGATCTGATCGGCTGTAGCCACCTTCAGCGCTCCGAGCACTGCGCAGCACGTCGCCGCGGTAGCTGTTCGTCGACCCCGCCGGGTTGGTCTTCCGCTTCCCCGCCATCAGCTCTGCTCCTTCGTCACTCGCGGTCGGCTGCCGGCTGAGTTCCGACCGCGCCCGGTCTGGGAGGGCGTGCGGGCCCCCCGGAACCCGATGATCTCCTCCACTACAGACATATGAGGAGAGAAGAGGGTTGTGACGGTGCGGAAATCGCGCCGATTCACGGTCTGAGCAGGGGTTTTCCCTCGCCTCGGGAGGTCGGGCACCAAAGGGGGTTCCCAAGGGCCCTCCGCAGTGGGGCACGCAGGAGCCTGCCGCGGCTTGCCCGCCACGAACTGGCTTCTGGGCTTGACCGGCTTGTGGCCTGCCTGTCCCCGGCCCTTGAGTGGGTGGTCGTCATCGTCTTCTCTCCTTCGCTGCCCCGGCCGGGGCCTCCGGTCCGAAGGAGCAGCGTGCAGGGAGACCCCTTGTCCGCTGTCTCACGGCGGCCGATAGCCGGGGTGGTCAAGGAGAAACGTGGCACTCGCGGCAGTGCGGCCGACCTGGACAAGGGGTCGGCGGCCGGGTTCGCCATCCGAGTCGGCAGGTGGACAAAGGGTCCAGTTTTGCCCCTTGCAGTCTCGTTCGTCCGATCTCGCGGGGCGGGGAAGAAATCCCTGGCCACTGTCCACAGGGCGATCGTCCGAGGCTGCTGGGAGTCGTCGCGATCCGCGCGGCGACCACCCGGTTGAGGAGACCTCATGCCGTACCTGATCCCGTCCCGTACCCCGCTCACCGCGGAGGAAGTCGACCTCGCTTTCGACTACCTCCTCGCTCTGCAGATGGGCGGCGGGAACTACGTCTCCGGCCGCACGTCGGCCACTCCAGAGCTGGCCTTCCTGTTGCTGCGGCTCGCCGAGAACATCGTCTTCCCCGTCACGGGGGTCCTGGGCGACGGGGAGCCGCACGCGACTCCTTCGCCCTGGACGAGGTCGGGTGCATCTTGCTGTCCGCCCTGCGGGACTGGACGCGTGACTCCCCCACTACGGCCGTGCTGGGCATCGCCCGCAGCATCATCCGCTTCGTCGAGAACGTCATCCCTGACCCTGACGACCACGGAGACACCGCCGCCACCTTGGAGACCATGCGCGACGAACACCTGGAGTGAGCCCGCACCGTGCAGTCCCTGACCGCGCGCCCGTAGCCACGCGCACAAGGCGCACTGGGTGCGGTGGAGTGGGCCAGGTTGGCTCTGTAAGCGACACGGCCACCCGCTCGACCGCACCCGCGTCAGCCACCTTGCCCGGCTCGACCTCTCCCTCGCCGCATGACCGAATAGGCGAGCAGGATCGCCACCAGCCGCAAACCGGGTGATCTACTGCGCCCAGTCCCAGGCGGTGGCGCGAGGCTGGGCTCCGATCTCGGACATGAACGAGTCGGTGCCGTCCGGCGGAACTGGGTTCTGCTTGAAAGCCAGCTCGGGCGCGCACACCTGCCAGTACAGGGTCCGGGTCCCGTATGGGGCGATGCCCGCGTCCTGCGTGAGCGTCTTGACCGGGCCGTCCAGGTCGTCGGGGTACTCGCCGTCGGCGTGCTTGGGCGTGTACGAGGTCTGGAACTTCTGGGTGATGGAGATGACTGCGGTGTCAGAGCGGTTCTCGTAGACGCTCATGACGTTCACGCACTTGTTCGTCGCGTCGCCGTCGTGCCACTCGGTCAGGGCGACCGATCCCTGCGGAGTGTGGGCCGGGGCTGGCGCGGGTGCCGAGGAGAAGACGGCCGGTGTGGGGGTGGCCGAAGTTCGGCTGGCTACAGGCGTTGGTGTCGTTTTGGGGGTGGGCGCGATGGTCCGGGTGACCGTGACCGTGGGGGCTGCCGCAGCGGGCTGCGGGGCCCGGCCGCTACAACCGGCGGCAAGAAGTGCGGCCGCGCAGGTGGCTATGACAGGAAGGAACCGGCGGGTCATGTCTGCCTTTCACGTTCAGCGAGATGACTGCGGCAGGCTCTGCTCGGCCGGTCTCTGTGGGGGACGAAAGCGGGGGTCGCGACCTGATATTTCGGTACGACGCGGATCATAGCGACGGGCACAGCTACTCGAACCCACCAGGCGCAAACGCCCCCTAGAGTTCGGATGGGAGCTCGGGAGGGTTGGGAAGCCCGGCAAGCGTGGCGGCCTCGTCCCCATTCAGATGCCCCCGGCTCCCAAGAGGTCCGGCGACGTTCAGCACGCACTCCCAGTGCGCGACCAGCAGAGCCTCTGCGGCGGGCCGGTACTGCCAGAACCACTGCCGGTACCCGTCATCCGGGATCCCCGGGGAGTGCTGCCGCAGGACGCCGATGGCCTTGCCGGTGTCATCCACCGCCCCGCGTTCGACCGCCCATGCTCTGGCTGGCGTGAACAGTCCGGAGTTTCGCAGCCAGCGCTGGTGCGCCAGCTCACCGGCGGCCAGCATCGTCAGGTAGCTCTCCGGATGGACAGCCATCGGGCCGGTGTGTGTGACACCGGAGACCCCGTGGACCGGGCCGCACGGGAACAGCGCTTCCTCGGACGTCAGACCGACGTCGATCACATGAGTACCCCCGACGAGAGCGGCCACGAGGTGCCCCGCCTCGTGCACGGCAACCCCCTGGCGGTCCGTCTCCAGCGGCAGTCCCAGGACGTGGTTTGCACAGCACCACACGGAAGGCGCGGGATGGAAGGAGTGGACGGGGCTACCGTCCGGCGCGTCGGCAAGATACCCGGCATGCATCACGGCGCCAGTCTGCCAGCGGCTGGTGACAGCGTTCTTACCGGCGCGTGACCCGGGGGCCGCCGGTGCTCCACTCGGTGGAGTGGCTGCCGGGCATCGTCGATGCACACCACCGAGTGGGTGCACGACATCAAAGTGCGCTCAGTGGCCGGCCTCCCGGCCCCGGTGCGGTCCGAGCTCCGGCCGGCGGTGCGCCTGCTGGTCGTCCTCGCGTACCGGGCGCACCGCGTCAACGTCGTCCTGTTCGGTGTAGCGGGTCGCACGGGTGCGGGAGTCGTCGGCCGCCTTGGTGAACGTGTCCTGGAGGTGGCGCAACCGCTCGGCAGTGAGATCGAGGGCTTCCACGTCCGTGCGGGACTCCCTCAAGGCCCGCAGCGCCGTCATGTCGATCGCCTCCCGAGGTCCGGCCTCCGGCTCCTGGTCGTCGTCCTCGGGGTCGACGGCCTCGGGCGCGAGCAGCTGCTCGGGCATCGCCGCCTGTTGGTGCGCGACGACGTCGTACGCCGGGCCCCGCACGACGGAGGCGCGCAGCTTCTCCCGTACGGCCGCACCGGCGAGAACGGCACGGTCGTAGCTCAGCGGGACACGGGGTATCTCCCGCTCCCCCACCGCCTGACCCGGTGGCCGGGGAGTGGCCAAGGACAACGAGGCCGGTGTGCCCGGCGGCGGCAGTCGGTCCGGGTCGGGGACAGCGGCAGGCGGGCGCCGGGCGGTTACGAGATCGGACAGCGCCCACCGGGCGGTGTAGAGCCGGTAGTCCGCCAGCAGGCCGCGGGTGGACTTCGGCTCGCTGATGTCCACGCAGTACGTGGAGATGGCGGCGCGCACGATGCCCTCGTCCAGGCCCGGGTCGCGGCGGCGGCCGCGCAGGACCAGAGCGAGGTGGCGGCGAGATTCGGCGAGCAGGTGCCGGCGGTGAAACCGGCCGCCGCCGTTCATCACGAACACCACCGCGGCGACATCGACGGCCGCCAGGGCGACGTCGACCACGGCGGCGACCCGGGCCCGGATCCGGGCGGCTGCGGCGCGGGCGCGCTCGAGGAGCGAGTTGATGACGCCGGCGGCCACCTTCGAGGTGTCGATCGCGCTCTGCTTCCAATCAGCGCGCAGCTGCGCGAGAGAGCGGGCCTTCTTCTGCTTGGGCGGCCGGGTCTTGTGAGCGGCGATCCGCATCAGTTCCACCCGGGCCCGCTCGGAGACCGCGGGCAGGTACTTCAGCTCGCCCTCGTCGTCGACGGCGGTGACGTACTCGTGCTCCAGGTCCGCCAGGCAGGCGGCGATCTGCTCCCCGCGGCTGGCGGTCCAGCGGATCAGCTCGTGGGGCACGCCCGCGATGTCCATGACCGGACGCCGCCCGGTGCTCACCACGCGCGGCTCGGTCGCCAGGCCCAACTCCTCACAGACCTCAGCAGCCACGATCTCGTTGTAGAGCGCTGACGCGGCGACCGTGTTCTCGAAAACGACCTCCGAGTGGATCGACCCCCACTTCCCGTCCAGGCGCTGCCCCTTCACCGACAGCAGCACATGGTCGTGAAGCAGCGGCATCCCGGAGCGTGCCTCGTAGTGGCGGAAGCGGGCGGCGACCAGACCGCCGGGCGGCCGGACCTTGTAGATGCCGTCCTTGCCGTACCGGATCACCGCCGACTCGTCCTCAATCCACTCCAGCACCCGCTCAATCGCCCGCTCGTGCGCGGCCTCGATCACCCGCCGGGTCTCCTCATCACCCAGCGCCCACAGCAGGTAGATCGTCGGCTGCGGCCGGAACACGAAATCGAACCCGGTAACCGTCACCCGGCGCCCCAGAGCGCCGGCCTTGAACGCCTGCTTCGGGAACTTCCCCGCGGCGAGCTCTTCGGCCTCGATCCGGTCCGCGTACGGGTGCCGGCCCCGCTCGCCGAACAGGTTCCGCAGTTGCGCCTCGGTGACTTCCTCACCCTCGCTCAGCCCGAGCGCGGCCAGGCCGCGGCCCATCCATCGACCGGCCGGGACACCGGCCCCCTCCTGAGCCTCGCGCAGCGGCGTGCGGGCCGGGCGACGGCCGTCACCGACGACGACCTGGCGCAGGTAGTAGCGGTACATCTGACCGGCTCGAATGATCGCGATATCCATCATGAAGACCACGCCACACGGCCCTGACTTGCAAGAAAAGGCCGGACAGTCGTACGTCCCGCCAGGCGGGAGCAGCGGCCGAACTTTCTTCCCAACTGGCCGTCAGGCGGGAAGCGGCCCCGGGCCGAATGCGAATGTCATCGCTCTCCGGCCGCAGGCACATCACGACCCGAACGGGACCGACAAACACCGCTGAGCATCACCACGCTCCAAGGAACGAGCACCGCCAAGGAAGCCCCCGGCGCCCGCCGGGGGCTTCGTCGTGCTGCCCGGAGGAGACCACCGTGCCCACCTTCGAGACCCTCCCCCGCTTCACCGCCGACTTCCAGCACCTCGCTCCCGCCCAGCGCCGGCTCTTCCGCCGGGTCGTGCTGGACGCCTTCGTGCCGGACTTGCGCACCGGCCGCCAGTTCCGCCCCGGGTTACGGGAAACGCGCGAGTTCGCGGATTCCTGGACGTGGCGAGAGCGGAACTCGCGCGAGACGCGCCAGTTCGGGGGGTCTCCCGCGCGGGTTCGTGCTCGTGGTGAGTAGCTGGGTCCTACCTGGAGTCGCCTCACGCAGGCGTAATGGGCTGCCTCTGCCGCAAGCCGGAGTCGGGACGCGCCCCGTCTTAGACGTGGCCGATGTTCCGCGGGCCGCGCCCAGTGACGGCCAGCTCCCGCAAAGCCAAGAGCCGAGCCTGCTCCGTTTTGTCCAGGCGCAGGGCTCTGGACAAGGCGTACAGGGTATTCGCAGACGGAGATGAGCCTTCCGTGTTGAATGCCTGGGACACCGTCGTGCGGCCAAGTTCTGTGCGCGCAGCGACCTGGGACTTGGTCAGTCCCGACCTCTCCAGAGCATCCCTGAGCATCTGCTTCAGCTCGATGTGGGAGGCCACATCGGGCACCACCTTGGACGACCCCGTGAACTCTGCCTCGCCCAGCTGGTCCTGCGGCCCGGGCAGCGGCTTCTCCATGGCGGCGTCGACGTTCCCCGGTGACGAGGCGGGCTCCGTGCCCATGAGCGCGTCCTCCACGTCGGACCGAAGCCGCAGCCACCTTCCCCTTGCCTCAGCGCTGTCCTCGTCCCACGCCGTCACCATCGCGCACAGCGTGTCCGTCGACGGTAGCCGAGTGCCGTTCAGCGCCGCGTAGATCGAGGCTCTGCTGGTCTTCCACAAGCCGTCCGGGGCGGCAATCTTGTCGATGCTGATCGCGCGGGCGCGGGAAGACGAGCCCGCCTGCGCAAGTGCCTTCCGTTTCAGGTCCAACAACTTCAACGCGAAGCCGCCCAGTGGAGTAGAAGCATCGATCGATCGTCGTCTGTTCGGCATCGAGTCCCCTCCGCAGCACACCACAAAGTCTCATGAAGTCTCACATGATCCTGCTTGATCTCAGAATCTGAACAGACTGGGACTTGGGTGCTGACATAAAAGCGGCCCGCCGGACGGCGTCCAACCAAGCCGGCGGGCCTCGGATCACCAACCTGAGAGAAGGGACCCTAATGTCCAACGGTACGTGTCCTGAACCCGCCCCGGCGGGCAAGCTGCTAGTGCTCTGCTCAGCTGTGCGCGGCGTCTTCTCGGGCGCGGCCCGCGCCGTGACTGACTGGGCCATCCGAACCTTCGTCGAGCGCTAAGCAGCTACTGGCTGGCTCCCGCTGAGGTTGGCGGGGGCCAGCCATCCTGGTCCACGGATCAGCCCCAGGTGTTCAGCGAGGAAGGCGAGCGGTCTTCTCGGGGTGGGCGGCGGTGACGTAGTGCATGGCGGTCTTCTCCGTGATCCCGAAGAGCCTCATCAGCCTGAGGGGTCGGCGGTTTCGGTTGCTTCGTTGAGGATGCGGCCGGAGTGGGGCGGGGCCGCCCGGGTGAGCGCGGGAACGGTGACCGGCGTGTCCTCGCAAACCATATTCGAACAGTCGTACTATTCAGGTGTGCCCACGTACGACTTCCCCCAGGACCTGCGCGACGCCCAGCTCGCCCTCCACCGCACCCGTGCCGCCATGGAGCAGTACGCCAAGACGCTGGCGTGGTCGGCCGAACCGATGCCCGGGTGGGAGGCGGACAAGCAGCTGCACTCCGGCTACCGCTCCGCCAAGCCCGACAGCCCTGGCTACACCGACGAGCAACGCGAACAGCTCGCGGCCTACCGGGCGCAGCTCCTGGAGCTGAGCACCGCGGTGATGACGCACCCGTACTGGGAGGGGCTGAGTGAGAACGTGGTCGCGGCCCGGATGGCGCTGCAGCACGCCCATGAGCAGCCGGCCGGTGAGGCGGGCTGACGCGATGTCCGGCGCCAGCTCTGGTGCGATATCCAGCCTTGAGAAGTGGCGGGCGACGCGCGAGTACCTCGCGTGGCAGCTGCGGTGCGCGGACCAGAGGGTGCGCGAGCTCGAGGCTGCGGAGGAGAAGGAGCGCCGGCAGGCTGAGCGGGCGCGGGCCCGGGAGTCGTGGAAGATCCAGCCGCAGCGCTCGCACGAGGCCGCGCTCCTGCACCGCGGGGACTGCTCCCTCTACAAGAGCGCCTTCGGCTTCATCAGTCACGAGGACGCCGTCATCGCCTTGGACGAAGTGGCTTTATCGAGCAGTAGTGACGTCGCTTGTCGATGAGTTTGGGAGGTGCCCATTTCCACGGATGGGTGATGTCGACGAGTTCGGGAGGCACCGGGGTTCTTGCCAGGGCAGCATCGAGGTGCTCCTGGTGAAAGGTCCTGGTCATGCCGCAAATGTCGAAGGTCGAGCTGTACGCGGCGATCCGGCGTGACCATCGCGGCGGCATGTCGATGCGGGAACTTGAGCGCAAGCACGGCGTGACCTGGCGGACGGTCCGGAAGGCGTTGGACTCGTCCTGGCCGGAGCCCCGCAAGAAGCTGCCTCCACGAGCCACCACGCTGGATCCGTACAAGCCGGTGATCGACGAGATCCTGCGGGCGGATCTGGACGCTCCGCGCAAGCAGCGGCACACGGTCACCCGCATCTTTCACCGGCTGATCGAGGAGCACGGGGCGGACGTCTCCTACGGAGTGGTGCGCTACTACGTCGCCGGCCGAAAGCCCGAAATCCTGGTCGAGTCCGGCAAGGCACCGCTGGAGGCGTTCGTCCCGCAGACCCACCTGCCCGGTCACGAAGCCGAGGTCGACTTCGGTGACGTAACTGTGCGGCTGGGCGACGAGCTGGTGACCTGCTACCTGTTCTCCTTCCGGCTGTCGTACTCGGGCAAGGCCGTCCACCGCGTGTTCGCCTCCTGCGGCCAGGAAGCCTTCTTCGAAGGCCACGTCCACGCACTGCGGACCCTGGGCGGGGTCCCGCGCACCAAGGTCCGCTACGACAACCTGAAGGCCGCCGTCGCCAGGGTGCTGGGGCAGAGCCGGGGGAGAGTCGAGGCCGACCGGTGGATCGCCTTCCGCTCGCACTTCGGCATCGAAAGCTTCTACTGCCGCCCCGGCATCGAAGGCGCCCACGAGAAGGGCGGCGTCGAAGGGATGATCGGCTACTTTCGACGCAACCACTTCGTCCCTGTCCCCGAGGTCTCCTCTCTCGCCGAGCTGAACGAGATGGTCGAGCAGTGGGACCGGCAGGACGACGCCCGGCGCATCGGCTCCAGGCCCAAGACGGTCGCGGAGTACTTCGCGCTCGAACAACCGCTGCTGATGCCGCTGCCTGAGGAACCGTTCGAGACGGGCCGGCTGTTCACCCCGCGGGTCGACCGCTACGGCCAGATCCCGGTCCGCACCAACCGTTACTCGGTTCCGATCCGGCTGATCGGCAAACGCGTGCGTGTCGTGCTGCACGCCTCTCACCTGGTGATTTACGACCAGAACGTGGAGGTGGCCCGGCACGAGCGGCTGATCGCGAAAGGCGCTGTCCGTCTGGACCTGGATCACTACCTGGAAGTCCTGGTCCGCAAGCCCGGCGCCTTCCCTGGCTCCACAGCCCTCGAACAGGCCCGCTCGGCAGGCAGGTTCACCCCGGTCCACGACGCCTGGTGGGACCAGGCCCGCAAAATCCATGGTGAGCGGGACGGCACCCGGGCTTTGATCGAAGTGCTCCTGCTGGGGCGTCACTTGCCCCATGAGCATGTCGTCGCCGGCCTGGCTGCGGCTCTGCGGGCGGGGGCGATGACTGCGGACGCGGTTGCTCTGGAAGCCCGCAAGGCTGCCCAGGCGGAGACCGAGCCCGCCCCTGCAGCGGACCGGCTGGTTCCCGCGAAGCCGTCGGCGACGGTGACGTCGCTGCACGAGTGGCGGCTCGCGCACCTTCCTGCGGACACCAGGCCGCTGCCCTCGGTGGCCCCCTATGACCAACTGCTCCGACGCCGCCGCACCAGTGGCAGCGACCACCGTGAGGGAGAAGCACAGTGACCCTGCCCCGCCAGCGAGGCTTGACCGAACAGGCCGCCGACGCCGCCATCGATAGCGCCTGTCGGCTTCTGCGGCTGCCGTCGATTCGCAACGAGTTCTCCGAAATCGCTGACCGGGCGATGAAGGACCAGATGACCTACCGGGGCTTCCTCGCTGAGCTGCTGATGACCGAGTGCGACGACCGGTCCCGCCGCCGCTCTGAGCGGCGGATCAAGGCGGCCGGTTTCCCGCGGGAGAAGTCGCTGCGGGCCTTCGACTTCGACGCGAACCCGAACATCGACGCGGCTACCATCCACACGCTGGCCAGCTGTGAGTGGATCAAGAAGAGTCAGCCGCTCTGCCTGATCGGCGATTCCGGCACGGGCAAGTCCCACATGCTCATCGCCCTTGGCACCGAGGCCGCGATGAAGGGCTACCGGGTCCGCTACACGCTCGCCACGAAGCTGGTTAACGAGCTGGTGGAGGCGGCCGACGAGAAGCAGTTGAACAAGACCATCGCCCGCTACGGCCGCGTCGACCTGCTCTGCATCGACGAGCTCGGCTACATGGAACTCGACCGCCGCGGCGCCGAACTCCTCTTCCAGGTATTGACCGAACGGGAGGAGAAGAACAGCGTCGCCATCGCCTCCAACGAGTCCTTCGGCGGCTGGACCAAGACCTTCACCGACCCCCGCCTCTGCGCGGCCATCGTCGACCGCCTCACCTTCAACGGCACCATCATCGAGACCGGCACCGACTCCTACCGCCTCGCCAGCACACGAGCCCGAGCTGAAGAGCCCGCAAAGGCCGGCTGACCTCGTGGTCCCGGATCCGGGCCACCACCCAGCGGGCGGCGGCCCGGAAGGGACACCGAGGCGGCCGTGATGAGACCGCTCATCACCGGTCGAGACCGCCGCTTTGCTCCAGGCCATCCATGAACTGCTCGTGCACTCGAAGCTCGCGGCCCCTGCCAGGACTCGTCAAGACGATGGTCTTCGCCTCCCCGAGAGCCGATGGGCCAGCCCCCAGTAGCTCGCGCGTGATCACCACCGCGTCGAGCACCTCGACCCGCCGCTCACTCAGCAGCCTCTGCACGACGGCCATCCCACCAGCACTCGTCAGCAGCGGTCGGCACTCATCCACGAGCGCCTCAAGCCGGGCCGTCCTCTCCGGATGCAGCCCTCTGATCACCATCGCAGTGCCTCCTCGCCCTCACAGATCCGCGGTCGTCCCCCGATCATGCCCCGAACGTCCTGAGCGCCGTCATTTCTCGTCCACATCTGCGGAGGCTTAGATCACCCACCGCCTCCCAAACAGGCCGACAAACGCTGCTGCTGAAAGTGAACAAAGCCAGGGTGAACCACAGCTCGGCGCCGACGCCTCCCCAGAGCAGGAAGCCGGAGCTGCGGCGTTCGCCGGAGGTGCGGATGAGGAGGTCCGGGTCGGGCTGGCCGTCGCTGATGGCGCGGCTCAGGTCCTCGATGGTGAGTTGCTTGGCGGCCTCGTCGACGGGAACGCCCTCGCGGGCCCAGCCCGTCATGAGACGGCGGACAGCGCTGGCGATCTCACGGCGTCCTCCGTAGGCGATGGCCAGGTTCACCGTCAGCGTGTCCGACACGTCGGCACTGGCCTGCTCAGCGTGTCGGACGGCTTGCGCCACACGGGCCGGAAGGGCGTCGCCTTCACCCAGATGACGGATGCGCCACCGGCCGGCCCACGACAGCTGCAGGACCGCACCGGTGATGATCTCCATCAGCGCCTCGACCTCGGCCGGGTCGCGGCGCAGGTTCTCGGTGGAGAGCATCCACAGGGTGACCATGGGTACGCCGCTCTCCTCGCACCACGACAGGACCTGTGGAATGCGGCCGAAGCCGATCCGGTGCCCGTCGGAGGGGGACAGGCCGTGTTCCTTGGCCCACCGCCGGTTGCCGTCCAGGACGATGCCGACGTGCTGCGGCCCGCCGGTGGTCACAGCAGCCGCTGGACGCCCCACACGGGCACGTCCCGGAAGAAGGCGACCGCGTCCGCTTCCGCCCAGGAGGTCCACTGCTCGGCCTCGGTGCTGGCCAGCTCGGCGAAGCGGCGCATGTCGGCGAGGAGGCTCTGGTCGACGCGGTGTGCGGTGACGATCTCCCGGACCTTGTCTACGTCCGTCTGTGTCGCGCCGGCATGGCCCAGCACCGAGGAGAGGATCTTCTGCTCGGTCTGTGAGGCGGCGAGCAGGGTGCGGCGGATCAGGTAGGTCACCCGGCCGTCGGCGACGTCGGCCGTGGCGGGCTTGCCGGTGACCTCCTCGTTCCCGAAGAGCGACAGGTAGTCGTCGCGCATCTGCCCAGATATGCCGAACGAGGTGGAGTAGCGCCGCAGAGTCGGCTCGTGCTCCTTCGGGTCCTGCTCGGCGGCCAGGAGGCCGAGCTGCAGCGGGGCGAGCGCCGAGGACCGGGCGGCCTTGAAGTCGCACACGGAGTGCAGCAGTTCCTCTTCCGGCACGCCGAGGAAGTCCCGTTCGAGGTCGAAGACCTGGCCGATGAACGTGCTCAGGGCGGCCGTGTTCTGGACTGCGGTCATCGACTGGGCCAGCCACGGGTCCAGTCCGGCTTCGGTGATCACCTGCTGGGAGAGAACGAGGGCGAGGTCGCCAGCCAGGACGGCGAGGCCCAGGGCGTGCTGGGGATGGTCGGAAAACTTGTCGCGGTAGGCGTAGTAGGTAGAGGGGCCGCCGCGGCGGGTGGCCGCGTTGTCGATGATGTCGTCGTGGATGAGCAGGTGGGCCTGCAGCAGCTCGATACTCAGGGCGGCGGTGTCCACCGCTTTTACCGTCGTCGCTCCGCCGGGCATCAGGTTCGCGGCTTCGTAGGCGAACGCGACCCGCTGCCGTTTGCCGCCACGCAGAGCCAGTTCTTCGACCATGCGCAGGCACTCGGGAGCGAAACGGCTGAGTTCGGGTACGTCGGATGACGGGTGCAGCTGTGCGAAGTACTTCTGGAAGAGGTCCTGGAAGCGGTCGCGGTGCTGTGTGATCCGGCTGCCCATCCGCCGGGTGACTTCGTCGTCGCTCATGCGCCCGTCAATGCCCTTCTGGTTGAAAGAGGGGCACCGCAGAGCGCCCGGGCGCCAGTCGACCGTGCCCGGGTGTGGCGCCACCAGAGGGGCGGGCGTTGCGATGCGCTCGCCACAGCGGTCGCCACAGCCGTCGCTGCTCTACCTGCCGACGGCCCGTACGACCAGCTCGGCTACGGCCACGCCGGCCGGCCGGGTGACGACGTAGACAATCGCATCAGCGACGACGGCGGCGTTCAGGCCCTGCCCCGGCCCGGCTCCAAGCCTTCTGGCGAGCGGTGTGTCGACGAGGCCGGGCTGGATGAGGCCCACCCGTACACCTGACGGGGCGAGTTCCCGGCGCAGCCCCTCGCTCCACGCGGTGATGGCCTGCTTCGTGGCCGCGTACACGCTGGTGACCGGGCCGCTCTGTCGCCCGGCTGTAAACCCGACGGTCACGAGGTCTGCCGTCCCGCGGTCGGACCGGGCCGCGGCGGCGAGGTACGAAAGCGCGGCGTGGGAGACGTTGAGCGTTCCGCTCAGGTTTGTGTCGATCATGCACTGCCATTGGCTCGGCGCGTCGTCGGCAAAGGAGCTGAGATGCGCTGCTCCCGCGCAGTTGATCAGCATGTCCAACCTGCCCGCCCTGTCGATGACCTGTGCGACGGCCTGTTCGGCCCCGACGGCGTCAACGAGGTCCGCACAGACGACGAAAGCATCGCCGCCGGCGCTGCGGATCTCACGGCATACCTGTTCCAAGGCCTCGGCCTGGCGGGCAAGGAGTGCCACGGTCGCCCCGTGGGCGGCCAGCCGGCACGCGGTTGCCCGCCCAATGCCACTTGATGCCCCAGTGACCAGAGCCGCAGTTCCCATGAGTTCAGCCTGCATCGGCGGCCCTTCGGTCCGATCGTTCGGGGATCCTGCCGGGCGACCGACCGTACGGGAGTCAGCCCGACGCGCGGGCTGTGGCGCGTGCATCGCCACAGGCAATCGCTGGCAGCGCCACACGCAAGGCAGGTGAACTGTTGCTCGCAGGAACACTGTGGCGCCCCCGGTCCGTCGGGGCGGCCATGGACGAAGGGAGCGCTCGATGAGGCTGACCTGCGACGCGAACCAGGTTGCCCGTAGCACCGAAGCGGCCAGCAATTGCCCCGTGGCGCTGGCCGACCACTCTGCGCCAGGCCCTCGTTGTATCGCCGTGGGGATCGATGGGCGACGGCAGCGCTCGTACGCGCTCGCAATCGCTCCACCCAGAGTGGACGCGAGCTGTACGAGGCGGGTTCGGGATGTGGCCTGCAAGCGGGACGGCCAGATGCGGGTGGAGCCGTCGAGGTCTTCACCAGCGCGCGGACGATGGACGCAGACGTCCCGCACGACGCGGCCCGGACCCAAGCCTGCCTCAGACACGCCCACTCCGCCGCCGGTCACCGCGACGAATTCAAGCGGCTTGGACTCACCGTGAGCCACGAGTACGTGGGGACTGGCTCCTGCCAGTGGATCGCTGACAGTCTGGAAGTGCTCGGCCAGACCGCGGACACATCCGGCCGCTCCGAGACCGCACACTCCCTCTACTCCCAGGCCTCGAAGTACGCGAGGAGCAGCCCTTTCGAGGAACAGCGACTGCGCCAACGGTTGGAGGCTGGGGGCCATCTCCGCAGGGGCAGGGCGGCCTGCCACTACTCCACTTTCGTCCGGAGCCTACCTGTAGGTCCAGTTCTGGCCGGTCCCGCGGTACTCCTCTACAGGGATCGGTTGCACACCCGGTCGCATGCGCTCGCGGTACAGCACGCCGCCCAGGTGGTCGACCTCGTGGTGGACGAGCCGGGACAGGCCGTGGGTGAACCGCGACAGGTGGGTGGAGCCGTCGAGGCTGCTGTGAGCGACGACGGTGCTCAGCGGGCGAGGCACGAGTCCTCGGACGTCGAAGAAGCTGAGGCAGCCTTCGTACTGCTCGTCCTCGTCCTCGGAGGCCTCGGCAAGGTGGGCGTTCAGCAGCACGATGGGCTCTGTCCCGGCATCGGGTGGGAAGACGACGGCGGCGGAGCGGTCGACCCCTATCTGGGGGGCGGCGATGCCCATGCCCTTGCCGAACGTGTGAAGTTGGCGGACGCGGCCGACTGTGTTCAGCAGGGAGGTGATGACCTCTTGGGCCTCTTCGGCCTCGGTGGGCAGGTCGAAGGGACGGGCGGCGCGGGTAAGGACGGGGTCGCCGTCCTGGACGATGCCGGCGTTGGCCATGGCCTGGCTCGCGGACAAGGTGCTCACGAGGTTGTTCTCTTTCTCGTCGGGTGCGTTCTTCAGGCGCCATTCGAGGCGGAAGCGGGCGTGCAGGGGCGGGTCGAGGGTGGCCCAGGAGAAGACGCTGTGCTCGCCTCGTTCCGTGCGCTGTGGGGGTGTGCGCAGTGGGGCGAAGTCGGCGCTCATGGATGTCTCGGTTCCCCAGACGGACGGTTCGCTGTCTCGGGGGAAGGCCAGTTCCACAGCCAGGCGTCGGGTGGGCAGTCGCACCGCGCGCTGGAACCAGGGACCCCATTTTTCGGCGCCGACGCAGTACGAGTAGGAGATCTCGGCTTCCTGGCCGGGGTAGAGAGGGAAGCGGCTCGTTGGGTTCTGGAACTGGAGCCACACCTCCTTGAACGCGTCCCGGTCGTGTTTGACGGTCCAGCCCATCGGCTCGTCCGCGCATTGCGCCGTGAGCTGGAGTTCTTCCCAGGTCAGAGGGTTACGGCGGTAGAGGGCGTTGGACCGTTCCGGTTCGGAGGGGTATCGGTCGACGGCGATTCGTACGAGGTAGCGGGTGACGGGCTCGGTACCGTTGTTGTGCAGGAGCCTGCGCATGCTGAGGTGGAAGCGTCCGTCGTCGTAGCGGAGCGCTGCCTCGTCCTCCAGGACCAGCAGGCCGGTGCTGGACGGCGGGTCGTTCTGCTCGGCCGTCTGGGGGGAGGCGTCGGTGCGCTGCCATGCCCGCCACAGTGCTCCGCCGGCGTCGAGTTCAGTGTCCGCCCGGCGGGCGAGCTGGGAGCTGCCGTGTTCCCGGCCGGCCTCAAGGTGGCTCACGTACGAGGGGTCGATGTTCAGACGCTGGGCGAGAGCCGCCTTCGACAGGCCCCGCACGCTGCGCCAGTGCGTGAGTTCCGCAGCGAACGTAGCCCGCTCCGCCCTCTCCAAGGTGGCTTTCCTCTCCGGGAGTTGCTGACGAGCGTGAGTGAGCGCTCCTCATGGTCGCCTCATCCTGCCCGGTTGAAGCCCAATGGTGCTAGGCAGCGGCCCCGGCGAACCTCCAGGACGGCGTGTTCGTCGTCCTCCGACCGTTGCCGCAGCGGCCTCACCCGAGGTTCACGTTTCGTGTCACCGCGAGGGGCGCCGGTGATGGTGATCACCCGCTTGGTTTTGCCAGCCAACAGGACGCGCCGTTCCGCCGAGGGACAGAGGCCCACATGAGCCCGAACAGTACCTACTGGATGAACTACGCCATTAGCGTCGCACAAAGGGCGCCCTACCCAGGTCGGCGAGTCGGCGTTGCGCTCGTCTCCGAACTCGGCCGGTTGATCTGCTCCGCCTTCGAGGGCGAAGTCCACGGCGAGTCCTGGTCCCGCATTCTGCGGCACAGGGTTCGAGAACTCGGAGTGTCCGGCGCGCACAGCATCTATCTGACGATCAACACCCTGTCGGAGGCCGGCGCGTTCGAACTGGCCGAGCTCCTGAACGACGTGCGGATCGACAGGGTGTTCATCGGTCTACCGGACCCCGCGCTGACGAGCTACCTCAGTGGCGATCCCGTCACCGAGCGAGGCCACGTCCTGCGCTTCCCCGACGAACTCCAGCGCCAGATCCTGGACCAAAACCGGGAGCTCTATGCGGCGAGCGGGCAGAGCATCGAGTGCAACCCCCACTACTCCACCTACCGGATCAGTGAAGCCGTCACCGCCACGCTGGTATCCATGGGGTTCGCGCTGACCAAGGACGACGTCAACGCGCACCGAGGGAGGGCGGCGCTCGCCTCTCTCATCTCCCACAGGTACGGAACGGAGGTTGAGGAGGCGGATCGCGCCGTGGGCGACGCACTGGCCGCCGCGTTCGACACGAAGTACGGCGCCTACGACTACGCGTTCGATGCCCGCACCGCCGACGCGGGGTGGGCCGACGACTTCATGTCGGTGTACAGGAGGACGTCCACAAGGCCCCTGTCCGCCGTCAACGTCCTCAACGTTGGCGTCGGCGCTGGCCACGAGGCAACGGCCCTGTTCTCCGACTGCCCGCGAATCACCTTCGCCGATATCGCGGAAAGTGGCCTCGCAAACATAAGCGGACGAATTCCTCGTTCGAGAATTGTCGTCTCCAGCGCTGAAGATCTGTCCGCCCTGCCGGACGGCAGTTTCGATCTGTATGTCTCGTTGCGGACATACAACTCGTCATTCTTCGACACGTCAGCAGCGGCCCGAGAAGCGCACAGAGTGCTGAAGCCCGGCGCGGTGATTATCGTCTCCGTGGCCAACGGGTTTATGTACACTCAGCGGGGCTGGGTCGTGCCGGGACTGATCATTCCCGGAACTGAATTCGTCGACCTCTATCGCGGGATGGACACAGCCAATCTGATCGGCGCGGAGCTCGAGTGCGCCGGGTTCAAAGATGTTCGAATGCTCCCAACAAGTACCGAGATCTACCTGTCGGCGGTCACCGTCTAACCCTCCGCCTGCCCGGCCGGCCGCGGTCGCCGACGTCCCGTCGGCTCCGCGGGAAGGACGGCGGACGGCGTGGGCGGCCGGACGGCCTGGAGGACAGCGTGAAGGAAGGACTTCTGCAATGAACGGGCGAACGACGGTTGCCGATCGCATCCTGCAGTTCAACGAGGGACTCGCGGGCACGACGCTCGAACTTCCCCCCGGGTTCAGGGTCGTCAACCCTTTCAGCGGCCCGCAGAAGGAGCGCGTCCGCGAGGTGACGACCGCTTTCTACCGCAGGTACTACGAGGACGACAGGCCCCGCCGGCTGGTCCTGGGCAGCTCGCCCGCCCGGCGGGGCACGGCCGTGACCGGGGTCCCGTTCGAAGACGCGAAGCTCCTGGAAAGCGACACGGGAATCGACGTCGCCGACGGCTATGCGGTGAGTCGGCCCTCCGCCGGGTTCCTGCACGACGTCATCGCGCGCTACGGCGGCCGGACACGGTTTTATGCCGACTTCGTCATGAGCTTCGTGTGCCCGCTCGGCCTGGTGAGAACGAAGACCCAGGAAAGGGAGGTCAACTGCAACTACTACGAGAGCAAGAAGCTGGTGGAGTTCCTGCGATCCTTCCTTGTGGACGCCCTGGAGCGCCAGTTGGAATTCGGGACCGACACCTCGGTGTGCTATTGCATCGGCAGCGGCGAGAACTTCAAATTCCTCTCGGCCCTAAACGGCGAAAAGGGGTACTTCAAGAAGATCGTGCCCTTGGAGCACCCGCGCTTCATCACGCAATACAACAGCGGAAGAAAAGAAGAATTCTCCGAGAAGTACCTCAATGCTCTGCGCGGAGAAGGCGATTAGCAGCGGCGCCCTCCGCAGCACCTTCCCCGGCCAGCTCCCCGGCTGAGGGCTCCCAACGCGACGGATCGAGAAGAAGGAGAACAGCACAGTGGCGTCAGAAGGCAGGATCCTGGTCCACTTCGGCCCGGAACACGTCAGCGTCCACCGCTCCCAGGGCAGCAGACTGCAGCTGCTCACGAGGGAACGACTTCCGTTCGGAGCCGGCCTCGCCGGCGAGGCGTTAGCGGAGCGCGTCGGCGAGTTCTGCGCCGGGCTCAAGGAGTACGCCGAGGCCGTCGACAACAAGAGCACGCGGGTGCACGCCACCGGGGTCTTCCAGCAGCTTCCGCAGCCGGAGGCGGCCGCGCTGGTCAACAGCGTCTACGTCGACACAGGCCTGTACTTCAACGTCGTGGGGCCCGAACTGGAGCGGTTCTATCTGGACACGGGCATGTCCGCCTGCGGTTCGAACGACATGCTGGAAGGCCTGATCCGGCGGGAGTTCCGGACGGCCGTCGTCTGCGGCAGCTTCCAGCAGTGGCTGGAGCCCATCGAGGGCACCATCGCCCGGCTGCGCGAGACCGGCACCGAGGTGCTCAGCCCCCGCAGCACCAGGATCAAGCCGGAGACCGAGGGCACGGACTTCATCCTCTTCGACTACCAGGACCTGCTGAAGAACGAACGCGACAGGTGGCGGCACAAGTACGGGCACATGGACGCGTTTCGGCAGGCCGACGCTGTCGTCGTGTGCAACCCGGGCGGTCGCGTCGGAAGCGGCACCGTCTTCGAGCTCGGCTTCATGTCCGCGCTCGGCAAGAGGGTCATCTTCACCGAGGAGCCCCAGGGCGTGTCGGTCTCCTTCCCCTGCGAGGTGGGCCTGGGCGCCTGAGCCCAACCCGCTGAGGACTGCCGCACCCCACCCCGTTCCCGAATCTTCGCCCGGATCAGGTCTCGGTGAACGGTGCAGTTCCCGGAACAGGTCGCCTGCTCGTCCTCTCTGTCCAACCCGACCCCGCTTCTCGGCTACGAAGATACGGAAAGGACTCCCGCCGGTGGAACACATCGACATAGCGCGCGACAGGCTGCGAGAGATCGTGGCGTCTGTCCTTGAGGTGGACAAGGAAGCCATCGAGCCTGGTGCCCAGTTCTACGAGGAACTCGGCATGAGCTCCTTGGAGAAGACCGAGGTCGTGGTCGCGGTCGAGCGCGAGTTCGGGGCCCTGTCCGCGCAGGAAGCGGCAGCCTTCACCAGCCTCGACGCCGCGGTGGCCGTGCTCGGCGAGCGGGCGAGGAGCCGCCAGGGTGTCGATGTCGACTTGATCGACCGCCTGGTGGCGCGCCATGTCGACGCCGGCCGGGGTGACCGGGCCAGCTACCTCGACCCCCAGGCCGGGGCGATCACCTACGCGGGCCTCCTGGAGGCAGCCCGTGGGTACGCGGGCGCCCTGCGGGCCGCAGGAGTACCCGAAGGCGCCCGCGGCCTCCTGGTCGCCGACGACTCCGTGGCGACCGTGGCCGCCGTCCTCGGCCTGTGGTGGCACGGCTGCATCCCCGTGGTGATCAGCCCGGTGCTCACGGACGACGAAGTCCGCTACATCGCCGCCGACTGCGCCGCCGCGATGGTGCACCTGGACGCAGCTCCCGCGCGCCAGCGCGCCCTGGAGGAGCTGTTCACCACGACCACCCGCTTCGCCGGCGCTGACGTCCGCGCCGCTCTGGCAACGGCCTCGACCGGCCCCGCGCACCGCCCGCAGGAGGCCGGGCTCCCCGCCGCGTGGAGTGCGGGGAGCGAGGCGCTCGTCCAGTACACCTCCGGCAGCACTGGCATGCCCAAGGGGGTGCGGCACTCGGCGGGCGCGATCGCGGCCATGGCCGACGGCGTCGGCACGGTCCTGACGCTGACGCCCGATGACACCGTGCTGTCCAGCGCCCGCATGTCCTTCGGCTACGGCTTCGGCAGCTCCGTGCTGTGCCCCCTGGCGGCCGGCGCCCGCGTCGCGCTCCTCCGCGGCACGGTCGACGTACACTCCCTCGCCGCCGCGCTGCAGCACCACCGGCCCACCGTGCTGTTCTCCGTTCCACGGCTGTACGCGGCGCTGCTGAACGCCTCCGGGACGGAGCCCGCCCCCGGCAGCGTCGACTCCGTGCGGCTGTGCGTGGCGGCGGGCGAGAACCTGCCCGGTCCGCTCAGCGAGCGGATCCGCGCCGCATTCCAGGCCGAGCTGCTCAACGGCCTCGGCGCGACCGAGGTCCTCTACATCGTCGTCGGCACCCCACCTAAGGAGGACCGGCCGGGAACCTTCGGGGTCCCGGTGCCCGGGATCACCGCGACCGTCCGCGCGGCGGACGGCACGCCCGTCGCCGACGGGGAGCGTGGCCGGCTGCACATCGCCGGCCCGACCGTCGCCCTGGGCTACATCGGCCGGCCGGAGGCCGCGGCGGTCACCTTCGCTGACGGCGGCGCCTACACCGGCGACGTGGTGCGCCGTGCGCCGGACGGTACGTTCACCCATCTGTGCCGCGCCGATGACGTGCTCAACCTGGGCGGCTACAAGGTCGTGCCGAGTGAGATCGAGAGCGTCGTCCGCAGTGTCGACGGGGTCCAGGACTGCGTGGTGGTCGGTGGCCGCGACGCCGACGGCCTGGAGCAGGCCGTGGCGTACCTGGTGGCCCGGCCGGGATCCGACGAGGCCGTGGTGCGGCGCGCGGTGACCGCCGCGATCCGTGGCGGGCTCGCCGCCTTCAAGCGCCCCGCCCGTCTGGAGTTCCTCGACGAGCTCCCGACCACGTCGACCGGCAAGGTGGCCGTCTTCGAGCTGAGGAAGGCGGCAGCCCGATCGTGACCTGGAACATCACGGGCATGGCGGCCGTCGCCAACGTCGGCGCCACCCCCGGGGAGATCTTCGCCGCGCTGTGCGCGGGTCGGGAGAGCCGCAGGCCCCTGATGGCGTTCGCCCCGGACAAGTACCGGGCGGCGTACGCCTACGAGATCGACGACCGGCCTGAGGGCGGCGGCGACCTGCCGCGGCGTGCCACCCGCTGGCTGACCACCGTCGTGCGCCAAGCGGCCGACGACGCGGGCCTGGGCGAGGACCTGGCCCAGGTGCCCGTGCTGGTCGGGACGACCATGCGCGAGCAGCGCAGCCTCGAACTCTGGTGGCGCGACGGCGCGGACGTCGCTCTTGAGGAGCTGCACTTCGGCACCGCGCTGAAGGCGGCCTTCGGGGCGTCCACCACGTACACCTTCGCCAACGCCTGCTCCGCGTCGCTGTACGCGCTCGGCATGGCCACCGACATGATCGAGGGCGGTCTGGCCGACACGGTCGTCGTCGCGGGCACCGACGCCGCTACCGAGGGCGGCTTCGGCACGCTCGACCGGGTGCAGAACGACCTCCCCGACGCGCTGCGCCCCTTCGACGTCACGCACAAGGGCATGCTGATGGGGGAGGGCGCGGCGGCCGTCGTCGTCCAGCGCGCCGGTTCCGGGAGCGGGCCCGTGCACGCCCGGGTGCGCGGTGTGTCCATGGGCTGCGACGCCCACCACGCCACCGCGCCCGACCCCGACGGCATCACCCGCGCGGTGCTGGACGCCTACCGCAGAGCAGGGGTGCGGGCGAGCGACATCGACCTGGTGATGCTGCACGGCAGCGGCACCCCCCGCAACGACACGACGGAGGCGAGCGTCCTTCGCCAGATATTCCAGGGCGCGGGTGCGGGTCCGCGGATGACCGCCATCAAGGCGATGACCGGACACACCCTGGGCGGCTCGGGACTGCTCAGCCTCGTGATGGCGGTGCTCGCCATGAAGAACGGGACGGTCCCCCCGATCCTGGGCCTGGCCGATCCGATCCCCGAGGCCGCCGGGCTGGGCCTGGTGCAGGGCAGCCCAGCCGCCGGCGACCTGGCCATCGCTCAGATCGACGCGTTCGGCTTCGGAGGGATCAACGCCGTCGCGATCGTGGAGGCAGCCAGATGAACGCGACGAGCACCACGCACACGAGCAACCCGAACGCCCGGGATGTCGTCGTCACGGGCATCGGCCTGGCGCTGCCCGGTGTCGCGACGTACGGCGACCTCCTCGGACCGCTGCCGGGTGAGGGCGGCTTCGACCCGGCCACCGGACTGATCGGACGCGAGCTGCGCCACAAGGACCGCGCGTCCCGGCTTGCCCTGCGCGCGGCCGAGTTCGCCCTCCACGACGCCGGTCTGACCGACGCCGACGACACGTTCACAGGCTCGACCGCCGTCGTGGTCAGCACCAACCTTGGCAACGCGGACAGCGTCTGCGAAGCCACCGACACCATCGCCACGGCAGGCGTTATGGGTCTCAGCCCTTTGGCCCTGCCCCAGACCTCAAGCAACGTCATCGCCGGCTGGGTGGCCATCCGCTACCGGCTGCGCGGCCCCAACCTCTCCGTCTGCAACGGCGCAACGAGCGGGTTGGACGCCGTGGCCTGGGCCCGGAACCTCATCATCGCTGGGCGTGCCGAAGCAGCCGTCGTCGTCGGCGTCGAACCCGCAGGCGACGTGGTGACGAGGGTCCTCGGGCAGCAGTCCATCGACGCGGCGGTCGCGGTCGTACTGGAACCCGCGGACGCGGCCGCTTCCCGCGGCGCACGGCCCCGCGCCACGATCACCGGCTACGCACGGGCCCGGAACCTTGCCGCGGCGCTGGTCGGCACCGGGGCGACCGAGGAGGGGCCTGTCGGACTGTGGCTCGCGGACGAGGCGGAAGCCGCCGGGGCCGGGGCGAGCCATCTGCTCGCAGCCCGGCGCCGGATTGACCTGGAATCCCAGCTGGGCCCGCTGTCCGGGGCGCTCGGCGTCCTGCAGTGCGCTGCCGCGGCCGCCTACCTGGCGGGCGGCGCCACCGGCAACGTTCTGGCCACGGCCGGAGGCCCCCGCCGCGACGCGACGGCCGCTCTGCTGCTGAACCCGCCGCCGGCCCTTCGCCCATCCACGCAGGAACGAGGACAACACCCATGACCACGACGAGCGTGACCATCGAGGAGCTCCGCACTCTGATAGCCGGCGTACTGGAGACCGAGCCCGAGGAGGTCACCGACGACGCGCACTTCGCCCACGAGCTCGACATCGACTCGCTGCTGATGCTGGAGATCTCCACCCGCGTGGAGAGCGCGTTTGGCGTCCCGGAGAACGCCGTGGCCGCCAGTGGCGCCACCACCCTCGCCGAGCTGCACGCCTTCCTCACCTCGCAGCTAACCCCCGAGCCGCCGACTTCCCCGCTCATCCGCCCCAGGCCGGTGAGCGACCCAGCGGTGCGCCTATTCCTGCTCCACCACGCCGGCGGCTCACACCTGCTCTACCGGGGCTGGGCGGAGCACTTCCCCGAGGACTGGGAACTGTGCCTCCTGGAGGCCCCCGGCCGAGGCACCCTGCAGGCCCTGCCGCTGATCGACGACTGCGACCGGCTGGTCGACTACTTCCACGCCGCCATCGCACCGTTGCTCGACCGGCCCTTCGGGTTCTTCGGCCACAGCATGGGCGCGCTGATCGCCTACCAGCTCACCCGCCGACTCCTGCGCCAGGGGGAACCGCTCCCCACCTGGCTGGGGGTGTCTGCCTACGGCGCCCCGCGAGGCGACGCCGACGCCGACAGCAGCCCTCACCTGATGGCCGACGACGAACTGCGCGCCTGGCTGCGGAGCGGCGGCGGCAGCCCACCGCAGCTCCTCGACAACGACGACGTCTGGCGCAAGTTCGCCCCGGTGTTCCGCAGCGACTTCAAACTCGTGGACACCTGGACTCCGCCCCGCAGCCCCGAGCCGCTGCCCGTACCGCTCACGGCATTCACGGGCCAGCGCGACAATATGATCGGTGAGAACCGACTCGTCGCCTGGCGAAGGCTCACGACGGACTTCCGCGGACTCGAGAGGTACGACGGCGGCCACTTCTACCTGATGGACCACCAGCAGCGCATCGCCGCAGCCATCATGGCCGCGATGCGTTCCGCAGCTCCTTGAGCCCGCTCGCATCGCCACGCGACCCGCCAGACGATCAACTCCAGCGGGGTGCCGGCGGGGGTGCGGGGCGAGTCCTCGGGTCAGGCGTCGGGGTCGACCTCGGGGTGGGTGAACCGCACGGGCCGGCCCAGCGACCGGGCGTAGGCGATTTCGGCTCGAGTGCTGTCTCCGATGTAGTCGCCGACAACGAGCACCTCATCAGCAAGCAAGATCTTCGATCGGTGCAACGCGTCGAGTCGAACCTTCAGCGCCTCGGCCTCGACAGGATCGGACCAGAGTTCGTGCGATGACTTCAGGTCGCAACCCGGCTTGACGACAATCCGTCCGGCTTCGGTCTCCCGCACATCGGCCTCAGCCATTTCGGCCATGAAACGAGTGGAGCCGCAAATCGCAACAATTCGTGGAAAGCTCAGCTGCTTCTTCGCCTCGGCCAGCTTTTCCTCGGGGGTGATCACTTGCGGGGATGACACTGATTCCTCCTGGTGGTGCGGCCCGAGGGATGCCTGCGGAGACGAGAACGAAGGCGCCCAAGATCATCTTTTGGTGAACGACAGTAGACACCCGTGCGGTCGCACTTTATGCGACGGGCATCCCTACCCGGCGCGGCGCCCCGGTCGGCCCTGCGCCCCGCCTGTGCGATGCCGAACTGGTCGCCCTCGCCCCGAAGAACCGGTGTCGGTTACTGCGGTCATCGCCTCTATCAGCCGATTCACGCGGCAAGGGGCCGCGGTGTCGGTTTGGTTGGCCGGTCCCCTGCCGGCGGCTGGTGGCGATGCCGGGCCGGGGCTCGGGTACTGCGACAAGCCGAACGAGGGAGGCGCAATCAGATGACCGCGTTGACGAAGCGTTGTCCGTCGGCGACCTTGCGGCCCAGGCACGGCCCGCCGCGGCCCGCTGATCCCCTGGCGGCCACGGTCCGTGCCCGCCACCGGATCGCCCCGACCACCTAACGCCTGCCCATCATCTGACCGCTATTGCTGTGCGCTTCGACGAGGAGACCATGTCCACCGCATCTCAGCAGCCCGCCTCCAAGCCTCTCGCCGTGCCTTCCCCACCCGGCCGCACCGCGGAGGAGGAGCAGATCATGGCGGTCGCCGCCACGCTGGTGCTCGCGTACGGGCTGCACCCGGCAGACATCACGCGTATTCCGGAAGGCACCGCGACAGACAACTACGCCGTCGTGGACCAGGCGGGTCGGCGACACTTCGCCAAGGTCTACCGCACTCGGGAACACCTGGATCTGGAGCGGACGTCGGTCGAACTGTCCGAGTACTGCGCCGACGGAGGTGTCGCGACCGCGCGGGCAACCCGCACGCGCGAGCACGAACTCATCGAGACCCAGGGCCGCCTGCCGATGTCCCTGTGGTCGTACGTGCCGCACACCGAGACCGCCGAAGGCGGCCTGGCGGGTGCACGGTGGGCGGCCGTCGGCACAGCGATGGGTCGCCTCCACAGCCGGCTCGCCGCTCACCCCGCCGCCGCCACCCTGGAACCCGGTGCCGCGGTGTGCGACGTGGCCGCCTCACGTGACCGCTTCGAGCACCTGATCCATGCGTACGAGCACATGCCCAGGCTCGGGGAGTTCGAGACGTGGGCGCTGCAGGCGGCCCGTGAGCGACAAGCCATCTTGGGGGACGTCGAGCGCGCCCTCGCTTTGCTTCCACAGCTGACCGTCCAGGTCCTGCACGGCGACACGGCCGGCCCCAACGTCCTGTTCAAGGACAACGAGATAGCCGCGATCGTGGACTTCCGACCGCCCGCACCCGGGTACCTCGCCTGGGAGATCGCGCGTCTTGGCTGCGACCCCAAGAGCGTGCTGGACAACAGTGCGGAGAGCTGGCTCACCGGATACACCGATCTCACCCTGGCCTACCGGGACGCCAACCCGAAGGCGTCCGTGGACGACCTCGTGTCCTCGCCTCGTGTCGGCTGTGCAGCCATGCTCTGCTCGGCCTTTCCTTTGTCGGTACCAGTGGAACGACCGCACATCCTCGACGCTGCTATGGAGGCCTACGGGCGGGTGCGGCACGAGGCAGCTCTGATGCTGCTGGACCGGCTCCCTGTCATGGAAGAGGCCCTGCGTGACGCTCTTCGCTGAGTTCATGACCCCCATGGCCGGCGTACCTCACACAAGTCGCAACCCCGGGCAGCGAACTCGCTTGTCTGGGCCCGCGGTAGCAGCAGGGCACTTAAGGGCCGGCCGATGGCGCAGAGTCGGCGCGTCGAGCTCGGCATGGAGCCGGGCGGCGGCCGCGGTAGGTCAGGAGGGCGTGCTGCGATCATCTGGTGAGCTGGTCCACCCGGAGCAGGTCGTCGGGGCTGATGTGGATCGCGGCGATGTTGGCGAGCCACTGCATCCACACCGGCTCGATGCCGGGCGCGGCCTCGAACTCGGCGTCGTGATGTGTCCCCGGGCGTAGGCGACCGTCCGGTCTGCCAGCTCCTGCAGAGCATCGGGAGCGATCCAGCGGACGTTCTTCGTCTCGTGGGCGCTCGGGGTGAGGTCGCCGGTGACGGTGGCCAGGTAGACGGTCCATTCGTGGCGGTGACCGGTGCTTCGCGCGCCGGGAAGGCGGCGGCATGGGTTGTCCCGCCAGCCGCCGGTGACGTGGGTGAGGCCGGTGACGGTGAGGCCGAGCTCTTCCTCGACCTCGGCGCGGGCCGCGTCCTCGGCGGTCCCGTGGTCGTCGATATGGCCGGCGGCGGGTGCCGTGCCGGGTGGGAAGGTGGCGCGGTCGAACATCAGGCAGCGGCCTTGGTGATCGGTGATGACGATGCCGACCGAGGTGTTGTCGCAGGTCTTCATGGTCTCGCTCCCGGTGAGTGCTGGACGTCAGGCGGCTACGAGCAGAAGATGGCGAACCTCGCCGTGGCCACCGCCGGGAACAAGCCAGACGACGTCACGGTGACGAGTTGGCTCGTGATCGTCGCCGAGCTCCCGGAGGAGGCGTGACGCCGATCGCGCCCGCCCCAGTGCCTTCTACGACGGGATGCTCCCTGCCCGTTAGCTGGCCGCCGCGAGAGCTTCCGGTGGTGCAGGGGTTACCTGATTCCGGTCGATGTGGTGACCGCCCGCGCGATCCGGGATCCGACGAGGCGCTCCGCCACATCGAGTGGGTACCAGGCGGCGCCGGTCACCTCGGACTCCTGGATAGGTCCGACCTCGGCGACGCCCGTCGCGAAGGCATAGCCGATGTCCAAGTGGTAGTGGTCCGGCTCGTCCTTCGCGGGCCTGGCTGGCACCTGGCCGAACTCGATATAGGCGGGGTGCGCCGAGACGGGGACAACCTGTTCGGGTGAGCCCGGACACGGTAGTTGGAACCTGGCCACGACGGTTGGAACCGGTGGCGTTGTGTGCCATTCGGTGGGGTGCGGATTCGCTTGAGCTGGAGTGGCTCTGGACCGCCGGGCTGGAACGAGTCAGCACAGGCGGGAGGAGGACAGGCTCGAGGTCAGGTGTGGGGCGACCATCATCCATGTGACCAGGTCACGCTGGATTCGCCTTCGAGGCCGCCCACTGCCGCACTATCCCGGGCTGCGCGGCGGTAGCCGCTGTGTGATCCGGTCGAACAAGTCCGTCAGCGGCTCGCTGACGTCCTGACCGAACTCGGTCAGTCCATAGGTGACCTGGGGCGGTGTCGTCGGCTCCACCTTCCGCCAGACCAAGCCGTCCTGGACCAACGCGCGCAGGGTCTGAGCGAGCATCTTCTCGCTGATGCCCTGGATGCTGTCGCGCAGCTCGTAGAACCGAAGGCCTTTGCTCCGCAAGGAGATCAGCACCCAGATACCCCACCTGCTGGTCACGTGGTCGACCACGTCACGCGCGGGGCAGTCGGTGTGAAACACCTCATACCGATTGCCCGCCTCAGCCCGCGTCAGCTGCGCACCTTCCGTCATGTCAGGAGCTTACCCCTGGGTACGTTCTTACGAAAAGTAAGCCCGGCTCCTAGCGTCAATTGCCTTAGCGCACAACGGACTAGGAGCTGAACATGATCGTGGTGACCGGTGCTACCGGGAATGTGGGCCGACCTCTGACACAGGCCCTGGCCGAGGCGGGCGAGCAGGTGACGGCGGTGTCGCGGCGCGCGGTGGCGATGCCGGACGGAGTCCGGCATGTGGCGGCCGACCTGGCCGAGCTCACGAGCCTCGCACCCGCCTTGGACGGGGCGAAGGCGCTGTTCCTCTTGCTGTCCGGCGACCTGCACGCCCCCGAAGCCAGGCCGGCCGACATCATCGGCCTGGCCGCGGCCAGCGGGGTCCGCCGGGTCGTCCTGCTGTCATCGCAGGGCGTGGCGACCAGGCCGCTCGGCCCGTCGCGGGTCGCGATGCGCACGGTGGAGGACGCACTGCGGGAGTCCGGCCTGGACTGGGCCGTCCTGCGACCGGGCGGTTTCGCCTCCAACGCCTTGGCATGGGCGGAGTCCGTCCGCACGCAAGGGACGGTCGCCGCGCCGTTCGGCGACGTGGGGGTGCCGGTCGTCGACCCGGCGGACATCGCCGAGGTCGCGGCGGCCTGCCTGCTGGACGACCGGCACATCGGCGGGGTGTACGAGCTGACCGGGCCAGAGGTGATCACGCCGCGTCAGCAGGCGGAGGCGATCGCCGCCGCGCTCGGCTCGCCCGTACGGTTCCACGAACTCACCCGCGACGAGGCCAAGACCACGATGATCCGGTTCGTACCGATGGAACTCGCCGACGACACCCTTGACATCATCTCCGCCCCGAACCCGGCCGAGCTGCGGATCAGCCCGGACGTGGAACGGGTCCTCAGCCGCGCACCGCGCTCCTTCAACGGATGGGTCGCCCGCAACACCACCGCTTTCCGCTGAGGCGCAACTCAACTGAAGCACCCGGGCAGCCTCGTGCGGCTGCGGCCGCACGAGGCTGCCCACCTCCGTAGTGCCGCCGCCGTCGGCGCGCGAGCTGCTGGGCCGCGCAAGCCCGCAGGCCAGGCCCCACAGAACAGACCACCGCAGGGCCGACCACGCGGTACCGCACACCGTCGGCCACCCTGCGACCACGTCTGATGCTCGCACGGCTGCACCTGCCAACCACGGCTGTTGTCCTGCGGAGGACCGCCAGTCCTGCTCGGAACTGGTTCCACCATGAATGGCACTTCTGAGGTTCCCCCTGCTGGCTGGACAGCTTGATACTGGGACGGATGGTCCCGGAGGAAGCAGTCACAGGTAGTGAGCAAGAAGAGCAACATGAGTAAGCGGTACACGGCCGAGTTCAAGCGGGACGCGGTCGCTTTGGCGTTGTCGTCGGAGAAGACGGTCACCGAGGTCGCGAGGGATCTGGGCGTGAGTCCGGAAGGGCTGCGCGGGTGGGTGAAGCAGGCGAAGATCGACCGCGGTGAGGGGCCGGCTGGGGCTTTGACCACTGCGGAGCGTAAGGAGCTGGTCCGGCTGCGGCGGAAGGTTCGCGAGCAGGAGGCCACGATCGATGTTCTGGGAAAAGCGACCGCCTTCTTCGCTCAGGACAAGATGAGGTAGACACCGCGGCACGGTGTCGTTTCATCGATGCGGAGAAGCCATCGGAGGGTAATCCTGCAGGTCACAGCGTTGCGTTTCTGTGCCGTGTGCTGGGAGTGCCCCGTTCCACCTACTACGCGCACAGGATGTCCCGGCCGGCCCGGACGGTGCGGGAGCGGGCCGAGGAGGTGCTGGTGGGCGAGATCCGGGTGCTCCACGCCGGATCGCGCGGCGCCTACGGGGCCCCGCGGATCCACGCCGCCCTGCGGCGGGCCGGGCGGGTGGTGAACTCCAAGAAGGTCGAGCGGCTGATGCGCAAGCACCGGATCGCCGGGATCACCCGCCGTCGGCGTGGGGGCCTGGCCCGGCAGGCGAAGCGGGCGGTATTCGCCCTCGACCTGATCGGCCGGGACTTCACCGCACCCAGACCCGGAATGCGGCTCGTCGGTGACATGACCGAACTCGGCACGCTGGAGGGGAAGTTGTATCTGGCGACCTGTATCGATCTCGCGACGCGGGAGGTGGTCGGCTGGGCGATGGCCGACCACCACCGCGCCGAGCCGGGGACCGCTCCGGCCACGGCGGCAGTAACGGCTCGATCAGCGCCCACAACTCATCGTCCACGATCCACGGTCGAGTACCCACACCCCACGAACGGCCGAATCGTCACACCGGTTACGCCCCACCAGCACGCTTCAACAAGATCCTGTTACGAGCTCTAAGCAAGAGTCCCCGTCAGATAACCGACGAGGACTCATGAACGATCGAGGCTAAGCAAGCAAGACGGAGACACATGTCCAACTCAGAGCGACACCCAAGAATGCTCCTAGAAGTCGAATAACGACGGGGCTAAATCCAGGACCAGGACCAAACGGGCCCCGATTCATGAAGAAACTGTGTATTCTGTAGGCAGAATCACGAAAATTAAATGCCAGGAGAATCCCAGCTACCCCAACAATCCCCTGTCCTGCCGCATATGCATAGGATGCCCCCGCCTCAGGAGCTGCCGCAAGTATCTCTGCACCGATTGACACTGTCCCCTCCTTACATGTTGACTTGAAATTTAACCAATAGGCGGGAAGGGTCAATTGGATTCCCACCCAAGGGTTTCCAGCAATCTCTCGCGAGCACACGTCGACAGCTAAGGTGCCTCGCCGCACTGTCGGAACACCCGAATGCATCAAGCATGCGCGGCACCCCCCGTCTTGCGATATACCGCATCTGACACCGTGCGGCGATTAGCTGCTGCATCGTCATTAGTATTGACGATGCAGCAGCACCCACTACCAGAACTTCAAGAAATCCCCCACCTCGCCGGCAACAGTACCCGCTGTGGCGATGTGAGTATAACCGGACCCGAAGTTTCCACCAATTCCGGCATAGGGGCCCCCAGATATCGTGAAACTATGCACAATTTCACCTCTCGAATTTCTGGTGCCGAAAGTTCCACGATGGTTCGCGCTGATCGGGGCTTCCAACTTGGTCCTCTTTGGTCCAAGCGAATGCATAATCATCCCCCACGCTCATGAAACACGCAGAACGCCCCACACCAGCACCGATCATTGCGCTTCCACTTACACAAATGCCTGACGTTCTGCTGTATGACATGACGTAGTCACCAGTGCTCTTAATATTCGTACCCACCGCCTTGGCCCCTCGCTTAACCGCGCCAGCAACATCGGGGCCATTCTGCAATTTCTTGCTTCGATGAATCTGATAGCCAGGAACATACTTGGGCAAGCGTCGAACCATGTACCTACCGGAGTCACCACGGTAGTTGCTGTACCGGCGCTGGGATTCTTGATCTTTCTTCGGTGTCTGCTTCCATACCCATTTGCTGCTTTTCTTCGTGTACCCGGCGTTCATGCCCCGGTCACTGGCCCATCGGTCGTCGTTGTAGGAGGCGCCGCCGGCGGGTCCGTCGGGGCGGAGGCCGTCGGGGTCGGATTTGGTGAGGGGGCTGTTGTGGGCGTAGCTGTAGGCGTTCATCTGGGCCGGGTCAGCGGTGTCGATGATGGGGTCGACGCTGAGGAAGCGGCCGAGGGTGGGGTCGTATTCGCGGGCGCCGAGGTGGGTGAGGCCGGTGGGGTCGTTGGTTCCGCCGACGAAGCCGCGGTTGCCGAAGGCCGTTGACTGTGAGGATCTGAGCTGGCCGAAGGGGAGTTGTTTCCTTCGGGTGATGGCGAGGGTTCCGACGGCGATGGCGCTCATCGCGGTGCCCTGGTGGTCGCTGATGAGGTAGGAGATGGTTCCGCCGGTGCGGACCGCGACGGTTTCTCCGTTGTGCGTGTAGTAGCGGGTGCCGGTTTTGGTGCCGTTCGCGGCGAGGTCGAGCTGGTCGCCGTCGGGCAGCGTGAGGGTGCTGGAGCCATCGGCGTGCTTGGTGATGAGCCGGTTGCCGTCGGCGCCGTAGAGGTAACTGCTGGTCTTGCCGGCCTCGGTGAGGGCGGCGAGGTGGCCCTCCGGGTCCCAGGTCAGGTTCTGGGTGGTGGTACCGACCGTGCGCTTGGTGGTGTTGCCTGTCTGGCAAATATGGCTGATTTACAACGGCTAACACAATGAGTTGATCTGTCGGTGGGTGATGAGGCAGCAGGCGAGTTTGAGGAAGGCTTCGTGGATGTCTGCTCGTCGTTCCCAGCGGATGCGGAGGCGTTGAAGCCGTGGAGCCAGGCGAAGCTGCGTTCGACGACCCAGCGGTAGGTGCCCAGCCCGGTGCCGTGGAGGGTGCCGCGGCGGGCGATGGCTGGCACGATGCGGCGTTGTCGGACCTGGTCGCGGTAGATGTCGTGGTCGTACCCGCGGTCCGCGAAGAGTGAGTCCGGCTTGCGCCGGGGGTGTCCGATCCGGCCCCTGATGGGCGGGATGGCGTCGATCAGCGGCATGAGCTGGGTGACGTCGTTGCGGTTGCCACCCGTGAGGATCACGGCGAGCGGGGTGCCGTTTCCGTCGGTGATCAGGTGGTGTTTCGATCCGGTTCGGCCACGATCGACCGGACTCGGTCCCGTCTGGCTCCCCCTTATATGGCCCGCACGTGACTGGAGTCGACCACCGCACGCGACCAGTCGAGACGGGCCGCCGCGTTGAGCTCGGCCAGCAGCACTTCGTGCAGCTGCTGCCAGACGCCGGCCTCGTTCCAGTCCTGCAGCCGCCGCCAGCAGGTCATGCCCGAGCCGAAGCCCAACTCCGCGGGCAGGTACTCCCATTGGATGCCGGTGTGCAGCACGAAGAGGATGCCGCACAACACCTGCCGGTCCGGCAGCGGCTTACGGCCCGGGTGCCTGAATCGGCGTTCCTTGCGTGGCAGCAGCGGCTCGATCCGCTCCCACAGGTCATCCGACACAATCCACGGCGAAGTCCCCATGCCCGGACAACGCCCTACTCCTGACGCGGACACGGTCAACAGGACCGATCCACCTCATTGTGTTAGCCGTTGTAACTTGCAGGGAATTAACCTGCTCTCGAACACCCGGCCTGAGCTGTGGTGTCAAGACTGGCAACACGCAACTTATTCTTCTGCAAGCCCTAAGTGAAACGCGGGCAAACCCCAGCCGATGAGTACACCCACGCATGCGACGGTGAGCAGGATGACTGAGACATGCACGCTCAACAGCGGGAATCATTTGCCACTCTGGATCTTATTTACACCAGATATGGCGCATCGCAGGCGGAGGGACGTCCGCATGCTGGATGCATGCGGACGTCCCGGCAATGCGGCGAGGCACCGAATCCGTCAGCGTCAAGAAAGATCGAGACTAAAGAATTTGTCGCACCCCTTCCGCAACCCAGCCTATACCGATAACCACAACAAACACGCCGATCATCCTGAAGGTATTCACTGTGGCCACCCCGTCATTCACGAAGTCGGAGACCCGTTCGAATATTCTCCCTGCAACATTCCAGAAGTTCCCGAGAAGCGAGACCCCGAACAACAAGAATGCCACGCCGACAAGAGTCGATAGCATTCGAACTCAGCTCCGTTCATAGTTTGCCTTCACCATTCTCTAGCCCAAGTGAAGTTCTCACCTGCACTGAATTCAAAGCCTGTGCCGACACCGGCCCCAAGCTCAGCCGAATACACTTGCTGCCCTTGGGAGTTCTTTGTTCCGATGGCCGTTTCATGGTTGACTTCAATACCAACCCCCCTGTACGCTCCGCCACCGATGTCGCGTCCGAAGCCTTCAAAATCCCCGATATCGTCTGCATTGCTCCTGAGAGTCGACACGCCTCCGCCAAACCCTTTACCAAACCCACCTGCCGAGAGGGAGCGAGTAGTCCCGATTTGGGTGGACCCGTCTGGGCGCCTAACCATAACGATGCAGAAGGAGGCTCCATACACCGAACCAATTCCGAAGCTCATATAAGCGCAGCTACCTTTAGCATTGGTCAAGCCCGTGGCTGCGGCCACGCCCTCGATAACCGCTCCACCCAACTTGGAGAGGAGAATTCCTGCAGGGGTCCCACCACCGGCGGAGCGAGTAGAATTAAATCCACGCACAACTGCACTCAAAACGCTTTCTTTCTTGCGTCGTGCTGCGTCGGCTCGCGCCTTGGCCGCCGCTACAGCCTGAGCCCTTGCTTGTGCGGCCTTCTGTGCATTGTAGTGGAATACCTTGTATCCGCTTGGGTTGGCCCGATATGCCTGATAGCGGGGATCGAACCAGGATTTGGGTGTCTGGTGCCAGACCCATTTTCCGCTCTTGTACGTGTACCCCGCGTTCATTCCACGGTCGGAGGCCCAGCGATCGTCGTTGTACGTGGCGCCGCCGGCCGGGCCGTCCGGGCGGAGGCCGTCCGGGTCGGACTTGGTGAGGGGGCTGTTGTGGGCGTAGCTGTAGGCGTTCATCTGGGCCGGGTCAGCGGTGTCGATGATGGGGTCGACGCTGAGGAAGCGGCCGAGGGTGGGGTCGTATTCGCGGGCGCCGAGGTGGGTGAGGCCGGTGGGGTCGTTGGTTCCGCCGACGAAGCCGCGGTTGCCGAAGGCTGTTGACTGTGAGGATCTGAGCTGGCCGAAGGGGAGTTGTTTCCTTCGGGTGATGGCGAGGGTTCCCACGGCGATGGCGCTCATCGCGGTGCCCTGGTGGTCGCTGATGAGGTAGGAGACGGTGCCGCTCTGGGTTGCGGTTTGTCGATGGCACGGGGCTTTCGCACTGGTCCACACGCGAGTTGGCGCAATACCTGAAGCGGACCGAGGGCATCTCCGGGTCCTGGCACTACATCGCGCGAATCTGGCGCGAGGAGCATCTCAAGCCGCACCGGAACGGCACCTTCAAGATCTCGAAGGCCCCCACGTTCGCGGAGAAGGTCGCCGACGTGATCGGCCTCTACCTCGCCCCACCTGGTGGCGCGGTGGTCCTCTCGATTGACGAGAAGACGCAGATCCAGGCGACGAGCGAGAAGCGCACCGCCGACTACGTCCGGCACGGCACCACGAACCTGTTCGCCGCCCTGAACGTGACCACCGGCGAAGTGATCGGCGAGTGCAAGCCGACCCGGAACGGCAAGGACTTCCTGGCCTTCTTGAAGAAGGCGTCAGATTGCACGCCGAGAAGGACATCCATGTCGTCCTGGACAACCTCTCGACGCACACCACCCCGGAGGTCAAGGAGTGGCTGGCCAAGAACCCGCACGTCCACTTCCATTTCACTTCCGTCGGGTCCTCGTGGCTGAACCTGATCGAGATCCGGTTCGGAATCCTGACCCGACAGTCCATCCGCCGCGGCAACCTTCTCCAGCGTCAACGTCCTGATCAAGCAGATCCGCGACTACATCAACTCCTGGAACGAGAGCGCGAACCCGTTCACCTGGACCGCGACCGCTGGCGAGGTCCTCGCGAAGGTCAGACTCGTCGCGACCAACGTGAAGAAACTCGTCAATAACAACTCGAACTGACATGAACGGGATCACGAAACACTAGGCTTCAAAAGGGCCCTGTGGCCAGGACAAATGAAGAAGCGCGACTGAAGTACTAGAACCCAAAGAATAGAATTTTGATGTTTATCAAAGCGAATATCGACCCCAATATCGCAAAGAATGCGGCCGGAACTCTCAAGAAGATTTCATTGTGATAGAGGGCCGGGAACGCCTTATTTCCCAAGAAGTCGGCAGCCGCCTCGGCGCAGCCTCGAGTGTTCAATGCCAGGACGGATCCAAATATAGCGACAATTGCCCCGATGGTGAGTTCTCCGTAGTTCACAGAATGCGAGGTTCGAGCCGCAAGGATCATTTCGTACATTCTTACCTCCGGAGGCGCACGGACTGATAGGTCCGTGCGCCTCAAGTGATCGCCAAAGTTACCGGGTGAAGAGGTGCCCTATCCTAGTGCCATATGCGCTCTGTACACCTACTTCGACCCCAACCCCGGCCCCTGCAGCCAAGGAGGTGGCCGTGACAGGCTCTCCGCGACTATTTCGTACTACAGTAACCGAATTCCCCGACCGATTTATGGCGTATTCGTGACTGCCGGAGACTTGCACGCCCATCCCAAGGGATGCATTAGCTCCGGTACTGTCGCCTCGCAGCTGTTCGAAATCGTCAGCGTTGCTGCCATACATCTCGTACTGCAGACCGGCCCCGAACGACAACATCTCCGCACCGTAGTTGGCAGACAGCCCATAGTCTGTCTTTCCGTCGGGGCGCTTGGTAGTGACCAAGCAGACTTGCCCAGTGCCCCCGACTATGAATCCCGCCGAACCGCTAAGGCAGCGCCCCGCAGTATCTCCCGAAGTGTAGCTGTTCCACAACTTCTTCAGGTTTCCGACGGTCATCTCCGAGATGGCCTCTTTGACGCCCATCTCGCGGCGCTCGGCATCGGCGTTAGCTTTTCGGGCGGCCGCTAGTTTGACAGCTTGAGCTTTTTTCGCAGCTACCGCCTGCGCATTGTAGTGGTAGACCTTGTATCCGCTTGGGTTGGCCCGATACGCCTGATAGCGGGGATCGAACCAGGATTTGGGTGTCTGGTGCCAGACCCATTTTCCGCTCTTGTACGTGTACCCCGCGTTCATTCCACGGTCTTCTGCCCAACGGTCGTCGTTGTACGTGGCGCCGCCGGCGGGTCCGTCCGGGCGGAGGCCGTCCGGGTCGGATTTGGTGAGGGGGCTGTTGTGGGCGTAGCTGTAGGCGTTCATCTGGGCCGGGTCTGCAGTGTCGATGATGGGGTCGACGCTGAGGAAGCGGCCGAGGGTGGGGTCGTATTCGCGGGCGCCGAGGTGGGTGAGGCCGGTGGGGTCGTTGGTTCCGCCGACGAAGCCGCGGTTTCCGAAGGCCGTTGACTGTGAGGATCTGAGCTGGCCGAAGGGGAGTTGTTTTCTTCGGGTGATGGCGAGGGTTCCGATGGCGATGGCGCTCATCGCGGTGCCCTGGTGGTCGCTGATGAGGTAGGAGATGGTTCCGCCGGTGCGGACCGCGACGGTTTCTCCGTTGTGCGTGTAGTAGCGGGTACCGGTTTTGGTGCCGTTCGCGGCCAGGTCGAGCTGGTCGCCGTCGGGCAGGGTGAGGGTGCTGGAGCCGTCGGCGTTCTTGGTGATGAGCCGGTTGCCGTCGGCGTCGTAGAGGTAGCTGCTGGTCTTGCCGGCCTCGGTGAGGGTGGCGAGGTGGCCCTCCGGGTCCCAGGTCAGGTTCTGGGTGGTGGTGCCGATGGTGCGCTTGGTGGTGTTGCCTGTCTCGTCGTACTCGAAGGTGCTGGTGCGGCCGTTGTCCGGGCCGCCGTTGACCTTGGCCTGCTGCACACCGTGGGGCAGGCCCGTTCCGGGCGCGGGGTGGGTGTAAGTGGTGATCGCGTCCGTGCCGGTGGTCGTGGCGGCGTGGTCGGTCTGCTCGGTGCGGTTACCCAGGGCGTCGTAGCCGTAGCTCTGCCAGTAGGCGTCGGGCCCGCCAACCGTCGCTGTCGAAGGACCAGCGGCGCAGTCCGTCTTCGCGGTCCATGCCGCGGAGAGCCGGCCCAGGGGATCGTTCTTGAAGCACTGGGTGTCGGTGGACTTCTGCGTGTCCTGGCCGCTGACCGATGTCACTCCGGTGACGTTACCGGCGGGGTCGTAGGAGTACGAGGTGTCGTCCACGCGCTGGGGTGCGATGTCCCGGTCGGTGATCTGCCGGGTCACGCGGCCGGTGTGCTCGTCGTAGATCTGGGACTTGTAGACCTTCTTGCCCAGCGTGGCCCCGTACTCGAGTCGCTGGGAGCGGGAGAACTCGTCGTAGGTCGTGTTGGAGACCAGGACGCCGAGTCCGCCGCTGACGCGGAAGGGCAGGTCGTCGCTGTTGTAGTTGGTGGTGACGCGGTCGGCGGGAATGTTCCCGACAGCCGGGTTCAACGTCCAGAGCAGAGCCCCGGTCTCGGGCTTGTAGCCGTAGGTCCAGGTGTACGTACCCGCCAGTCCTCCGGCCGCGGAGGGAACCGTGGTGATGGTGGAAGTGGGCTGGTAGCGGTCGTCGAAGGCCCCGGCCGCGGTGGTGTACGCGGCGCCGTCCACGTAACGCGTGCTACTGGTGAGCTGCCCCTTGGCCAGGGTGTCGTAGGTCCACTTCGCCAGTACGGTGTCGCCCTGCTTGACGCCGGTCTTGCGTCCGAGCTTGTCGTACTCCGTGGTCAGGGTGATGTGACGGTCGTTGGTCACAGCCGTGACGCGACCGGCGTCGTCGTACGTGTTGTGGACCTCACCCTGGTCCGGGTCGTCGACCACGGTCTTCTGGCCACGGCTGTCGAAGGTGTAGCTCCAGACGTTGCCGTCGGGGTCGGTGACCGCCTTCGGTTCGTCGTACTTTCCGTACGTGTACGTGGTCTTCTGTGAGGCGGTCCGTGCTGTGTCGGTGTACTGGAGCAGGTCGGTCGTGCGCCCACGCGCGTCGGTCACCGTGGTCGAAGCGGTTCCGCCCTTCGGCGGGATCACCGTGGTCCGGTCACCGCCGAAAGCCATCTTGGTGCGCCACTGCTCGTCCCCATACTTGACCGACAGCGAGTCGGTGATCCGGCCCATGCCGTCGAACAGGTTCCGTGTCGCGGCCGGGACCTTGTTCACCGTGGTGGACTCGAGCTCCGCCGAGGGAAGCCCGGCCGCGTAGTAGGCGGCGTACGACTGCCAGGCCCAGCCACGGGTGTCGTACATCGTCTCGGTCATGATGCGGTCCTGGGTGCCGGTGGCCGGCGCCTGCGTCTGGCGTTCGCGCAGCAGCCCGTCGTACAGCGCGTAGGTGGTGCGGTAGTCGCCGTTCTGCTTCAACGTGCTGGTGGCGACGGCGTTGGCAGCCGTCTTGGAGATCGTGTAGCTGTACTGGGCGGACGGCTTGTCACCGTGATCGGCCTTGGTCCATCCCGGCTCCCACACCTTCAGCACGCGGCCGAGGCCGTCATGGACCGCGTCGGTGCGCTTCCCATTGGCATCCACCTCCGCCGTGGCGACGCCGCGGGCGGGCTCGTAGGTCGTGGTGGATTCGTGCTTCGCCGCATTCGTCACCTTGATCGAGGTGGGGGCCTCGGTGGTGACGGGGAGGTATTCGGTGGTGGTGGTGTTCTGCAGGGCGTCGGTCGCGGTCTTCTCGCGGCCGTGCTGGTCGTAGGTGTGGGTGGCGGTGGTGAGATAGCCGGTGCCCTTGGCGTCCTGTTCGTCCAGGCGGGTCACATCGCCCTTGACGGGTGCGGTGGTGAGGCTGGTCGCACCGTCGTAATAGTTCCGCTGTGCCGAGATCAGGTCATCGGGCAGCGTGGGGGTGGTGCCGCACGCTCGGGCAACGGTCTTGGCCTCGGAGACGAGGGTGAGGATATTGGCCGCGGTGTTGCGGGCGTAGGTCGTGGTGGTGCATTGCTCGTCGCCCGTCTTCGCGGTGTCCCCGAGTTCCGACTCCGTGAGGATCATTCGGCTACTGGTATCCGGGAGAAACCGGCGGCACCGACCGCATCAGCGCCAGACACCGCCTCACGCCCAGCCAGGCCTGCCTGCACCCCACAAGGAATGGGGCCCCCAGGTATGGCAAGCCATGAAAGCTTGGCCCCCTCTTCCCGGAGCCGCCCCACAAGGCAGTAAGGGCCGCCCAGCCGGCAAACCCACCCTTTCACGGCCCCAGTCGGCCACCGGCATCCGCACCAACAACGTCCACCAGCTCAAGGGCGACGAAGCTGACGGGGTCCTGCTGCTGCTGCCCGATGCCGGAAGCGCCCAGCCCTGGGCCACAGCGGACCCGGCCACCGACGAAGTACTGCGTATCTGGTACGTCGCGGTCACCCGTGCCCGCCGCCTGGCCGCCATCGCACTACCCGAAAGCGAGACCGGCACACTGGCTGAGCTCCTGAGAGGGCGCGACGTGCTCGTCCGCGTCGTCTGAGTGTCCTGCAGTCTGCGTCGCTCATCGGCGAGTGTGCCGGAAGTCGCGCTCCAACTGGTTACTCCTTCGTTAAGGCAACTGGCGGCACCAAGCCATTCGCGGAACCTGTCACGGTGCAGCGGGCCGGCCAGCGCCCGAGCCTGCGTGGCTCCCGGACAGCAGGCTCATGCGCGGAGAGGAGGAGCGGCATGTTCACGGCTGGGATGAACCACCAGGCGGGCCGCTGCATGCGGGGGCCGGTGATGAGCAGGACGTGCACCTGCATCGAGCTCACGCCCCGCAGTGCGGTGTCGCGGCCGTTGCCTGCTGGACGCCGGCTTCGACCTCGAGGTTGTCCGCTTTCTTGAGGCCGCTCGGGAACAGCAGCCCACGGATGAGCGAGAAGCCGTCACTCTCGGCTCGGGAATCCTCGCTTCGATCTTCGGTACGTCGACCGACATCATTCGGCGTCGGACGAGCTCGCCCGACAGGTTTCAGCCCAAGCCGCAGCGTGGCACATCGCTGAGTTCAGGAGCGTGACCCCTCAACACCGCTTGTGACGCACGTCACTTGCGAAAAGGTGGGGGTGATTGCCGATTCTCCTTCAGGCCGGTCTTTAGGGATAGCACCCTCATCACGCGCCCCAGGTAAGGAGCATCGCATGGCCATGCTGTGTCACTCGAATCTCGAGGACGACGACCGCATAGACGTCTCGGCACTTCACGCTGCGCTGGAGGAGTGGGTGCTACGCCTGTTGGCTGACACCCAGGATCGGACCGACCGCCTGCCCGTCCCCTTCACCTCGCCCACCGAGGACGGGGCACCCGAGGCCAAGTCAATGGCGTTGCGGACTATCCGTTTCCTCCGTCATGCGCAGGATCAGTTGCTGGATAGGAATGTCCGCCTTCGCTACCTGTGCCAGGACTGCTGTGCCGACGGTGGACGCGTGCGCTGCCCGCTCAAGCGGCCGAGCCTGGTGCGAAGACCCGTACACGAGGCGGTGTACACGGTGCGGATCAAGCCGATGGCCGTACAGCGGGGCGCGTGGCTGGCGCATGCCCGGCCTGCGGGCCCCCGGGTGCTTGAGAGGCTGCTCCGAATGGCCAAGCAACCGACCGAATCTGCGCTCGGCCCCGGCGAGAGGGCCCGCCGCAGGGCTGTTGTGCGCCATACGTACGAGATGGTGCGCTTGTGGAGCGAGCAGCGCCTTCCCGATCATGCAGTGAACATGGACCAGGAGCGTGACAGTGCTTTCGCTCGGGATGTCATGGACGCAGTGCTGTACAGCCGGAGAAAGGGCTGGGACACCGACGCGAGGCACTCCCCCGTGAACTTCGTCGCCGCCGTCCTGCACACGCTCGCCGGACAGCTCAGCGGCCCGGAAGCATTCACGACCCGCGAGGCCGTCATGGCCGCGCTCGTGGCACGTAACGCCTGCATCGAGGGTGATACCACAGCCGTGGACGAGTTCTCCCGGACCTGGCTCAATCTTGGCCGGCCGCAAGCGTGGCGCCCGGCCGTGGAGATGGCGCTGCTGGGTGACTGGGTCAATGCTCTCGGCCGCCACTTGAGGGGCGATGCCGAGGTCATGGAACTGCTGCACCGTCATACCGAAGGGGAACATCGCTTCCTGCGGCCGCTCTGGGAGCGAAAGACCGGCGGTCGGACGGTGCGGCTGCTGGAAGACGCTGTCGCGTCGGGGGTTTCGTTGAGAGATGTCATCACTGACAGCCGGCGCCCGGAGGACGGCTTGATGCGTGAAGAGATGGAGGATTCTCGCGTCCTGGCCGTGCTCGCGGACCTGGCACCCGCGGAAAGAGCCGTAGCCATGGCCTACGGCACACAGCGCATGACATGGTGCCAGGCTGCGGCTCTGGGCGGCGCCGTGGATCCGGATGCGTTCGGCAACCGGGTGCGTCGGAAGCTCAGACGGCTGGGGCTGCGCCACCGCGCCGCATCGAGCCCTTGCGCCCCAGTGCCGACGGAGGGCAGGTGAACATGCTCAGCTCAGCTGCGGCCGAGTACATGGCGAGTCTCGCGGCAGCACTCACGCTAGCCATAGCGCACGGCATCAGGCGCCGTATCAGGCAGCGGGCAGACCGCGCCCCGAGTGAACCGGTCGGCAGCGTGACAGCCGAACCCGACTCGCGATCGCGTTGAAACGCCTCGGTGCGGGATGTGTACGACGCCTCCCTGAGGCGAGAGGCGTCGTACAGCCGAGCTCGGCACCGATGAGCTGGCGCTAGCCCGTAAGGGCTACTGGATAAGACCACGCAAGGGCACAACGCTGACCCCGGCACTCGTCAGGCCTGCGATGAGGGCAGCAGCTGCAGGAGCGCCGGTAATCAGGGTCAGGGCACCGATGGCGAAGCCGATCGCGAGGGCGATCAGCAGGACGACTGCGTGTGCAGGGACAAGAACGGCTGCGGATTTCCGGGGGTAGTCATGTCTTGATGTCCCGACCCCACGCCCCATGTCCATCTAGGGCCTGTTGCGAAAGTGCTGGTGCGGTCTGGCCGCAATTTGCGGACCGAGCGGAGCTCCAGGCAGGATCTCGTGCATGGTTTCGGTAGTGCAGAACGTGGCGGTCGACTGTGTGAATGCCTATGAGCTGGCTCGGTTCTGGAGCGAGGCGCTCGGTTGTCCGCTGCATCCGGAGGACAAACCGGGTGAGCTGGAGACTGAGGTGATGCTGCCGGAGGGCCCGCTGCTGCACTTCAACCAGGTGCCAGAACCGAAGACGATCAAGAACCGGATCCACCTGTGCCTGCGCCCCAAGACATCGCGCGAGGAGGAGGTCGAGCGGCTGCTGAACCTCGGTGCCACTCTCGTCGCCGATCGCCGGGAACCCGATGGTGCCGGCTGGGCCGTCCTTGCGGACCCTGAAGGCAATGAATTCTGTGTTCTCCGCAGCGAGGCCGACCGCGCAGCGATGTCTTCTTGAGGCTCACACGCTCACGGTCCGGGTAGCTGGTCACAGCCACTCGTTGATGGCCGCGACCAGCACCGTTGCTTCATAGCGGACGGCAAGCTTGTCGTATCTCGTGGCCACGGCCCGGTGGCGCTTGAGGCGATTGATCCCGCATTCCACTGCGTGGCGCTCGCGGTAGTCGATTTTGTCGAACGCCGGTGGACGACCGCCGCGGGAGCCGAGTTTCTTGCGGTTGCGGATCTGGTCCTTCTTCTCCGGAATCGTGCATCGGATCCCGCGTCCGCGCAGGTAGGCGCGGTTCTTCCGGGAGCCGTACGCCTTGTCGGCACGGACTCTGTCCGGGCGCTTGCGTGGGCGCCCCAGGCCGAGGCGAGGCACCCGGATGTTCTCCAGGACCGGTTCGAACTGGGGTGAGTCCCCGCGCTGACCGGCAGTGATCACGAGGGACATGGGCTTCTGTCCCTGCTCGACCGCGAGGTGGAGCTTGGTGGTCAGCCCGCCGCGCGAGCGTCCGAGTCCGTGGTCGGCCGGCTCGGTGTCGATGCCGCCGGGCGGCTCCTTCTGGAGATCCCCCTTTTCGCCGCTCCGGCGGCGTGCTGGTGGGCTCGGCAGACAGTGGAGTCGACACTCACATCCCAGGTGATCAGGTCCTCTGCGTCCGCCTGGGCCTGCAATTCGGTGAAGATGCGCTTCCAGGTCCCGTCCCGCTGCCAGCGCCGGAACAGGTCGTAGACCCGGTCCCACGGCCCATACCGTTCGGGCACATCGCGCCACGGCGTCCCGGTCCGGGTCCGCCACCGTATCCCGTTGACCAGTTGCCGCCGGGTCCATATCGGCGGGCGTCCGGGCTTCTTGCCGCTGGGCAACAGAGGCTCCAGGCGGGCCCACTGCTCGTCCGTCAGATCTCCACGTGCCACAACGCGTGATCATTTCACGTGCAAGATCCACTTTCGCAACAGGCCCTAGGAACCCCCGCTGGCTCGCGGTCTGATGACGTGACCACTCCCCCCGCCCCGCTTCGACGTTGCGCTTGAGGCTGTGCCAGACCACATCGCTGTCAGCCCGTCAACTAGTCTTCGAAAGCGTCGGCCTGCCGCTCAATCGCGGAAAGGACGGCGCCGTTCCGTATCTCTGCTGGACAGGCTCTCTCAGCCTCCCGCATCAAGGGCCCGGGCTCGGAGGGACGCGACTGCTTTCACGGTGCGGGCTGTTGCTGTGTGATGCGGGCGTGCACGGTGAGTGCCACGGGTCGCTGTTCGAGGTAGAGCTCAGCGGAATGGGGGTCGTCCTGGTTGTCGACGACTTCGTCGGTAACATCCGGTGCCAGGGCGGCAAGGCCGAGGCCCGCAGTGATCGGGTCGTAGGGGTCGAGGACGTTCAGCCAGGCCACGTGCGTCGGCAGCTGCAGTGTCCCTGGCGTCTCCAGACGGAGTTTGCGGTGAATGGGAAGCCAGGCCAGTGGCGAGCCACACGTGATGAGCTGGTTCACCGACGCCGGGATCTGACCGCGGCGGAACATGTCGTACACGACGACACTGCCAAGGGAGTGGGCAATGATCAGCGTGGCGCCGGTCTGCTTGATCGACTGCAGTACCCGGTCTCGGACCTCGTCGGCCTTGTCTTTGTGCTTGTCGCTGAAGTAGCCCTGCACCTCGCTGAGCCTGCTGAGCACTGCCTGTCCCGCACGGGGGCCGAAACGGCGATCAATTGCTGCCAGAGCCGCGGTGACACGGGGGGACGTGCGCGGCACCTTGCCCAGGGTGCCTGCTGGCGGCTGCCATGCGACGTCCGGCGGAGTGTGCGTTTCCAGAGCCTGCAGGAGGAACTCTTCTTCGTCGCCGTCCGCTTCCAGCTCGGCCGCTTCCTCGTTGTCACCGAGCTGCAATCGGCCACGGGGAAAGACATCGCCGTAGTACGGGGTGGTCATCCCCGGTGCGGCAGCGTTCGCTCCGATGTGCATGGCGATGCTCCTGGACAGCGCCTGGCTCCAGTCTTCGGCCAGCTTGACCTTGTTGGTGTCCCGCTGCCGGATACCGTGCACACCCACTACCTGCAGATCGTCCACTCCCCCGCCCTTCTGCCGAGTGCCACCGGGTCGTGAGGCACTATGCGGATGCTAGCCGTCCTACTCTCTCGGGATCAGAGGTCGGCCGGGTCCGTGGGTAGAGTGTTCGCCTTGAGCGGGGCGGATGAGGGGCTGAGGGGCTTGGTAGGCATGCCGACAGGTCAAATGCGTCGGCTGGTCGTGATCGCGGTGAGCGACTATGCAGACGGCAATGCCGACTTCGTCAAGGGGATCACCGACCAGGTCGCGGTTGTCACCGGATGGCTGGCCGATCCCGGCCTGGGACCCGAGCGGCAGTTCACGCTCAAGGAGCCGCAGGAGACGCTGCACTCTGTGCAGCAGGTACGCAAGTTCTTGGCCGATGAGGATCTTGTCAGTGCGCAGCGGGGGGAGACCCTCGTCGTCTACATCACCGGCCACGGGCAACGAGGCCCCTCCTCCGGCCGTCATTACCTGCGCTTCGCCCGCACAGATACCAGCCGGCTGCCTGGTACGGCGTTGACGACCAGCGAGGTCATCAGCGCCGCTATGGGAAGTAGGGCCGGACACGTTCTGGTCATGGTGGACTCCTGCTTCGCTGGGGCGCTGGCCAACGAGGTACCGGAAGTCTTGCGTGATCTGGGCACTCGCCGCACGTCGGGTTCCCTCGCGGTTGTCGCAGGCTGCGACTACGACCTGGAGTCCCCAGTCGGATCCTTCACCGAGCTCCTCCAGCGTGCTTTGGACAGACTGGACAGCGAAGAACCAGGGTTCGCTGGCCCCCACTTGTCACTCAGGGAATGGCAGCAGCTCCTCGACACCGTCGCCGAGAACGATCGTGGGCTGATCAGAGCGGAATGGGTATGGCCCTCACAGGTCTCGCAGGAGCCCAGCCCGTGCTTGCCCAATCCGCGGTATCAAGCGCCGAGGGAACTGGGTGCTGCTGTTCGTGAGCTTCCGGACGCGGCAGGTCTGTTCGCCGACCACTGGCGCGACCGCGCCTCCGGCCGGGCGGGTGAGCAGGATGCGGGCTGGTACTTCAGCGGCCGCAATGACGTGATGCGCAAGTTGACCTCGTTCGTCCGGGAAGGCAGCGGAGTCATGGTGGTCACAGGCGCTGCAGGCTCGGGAAAGTCGGCTCTGCTGGCGCGCCTGGTGACGCTCACCGACCCGGTGTTCCTCTCGCAGCCGGACTTGGCTCAGGTGGCGGAGGCCGTGGCGGAGGAGGAACGGCCTCCTGTGGGGTCGGTGGATGCTGCGGTGCTTGCCCGCAACAAGACGTCTTTGGCCCTGGTCGAGGATCTGCTTGGTGCGCTGGGCGCTGATGTGTCTGATTCCGGGACAGCGCCGTTGCAGAAGCTGCAGGAGCTGTTGTCCGCACGCGCCCTGGCGGGCAGGGTTCCCACGGTGGTCATCGACGGGCTGGATGAGGCCCGGAACACACTTGCCTGTCTCAACGACGTCGTCTTGCCTCTCGCTCGCATGCAGTCGGACGAGCATGCGCCGCTGCTGCGGATGGTGTTGGGCGTGCGCAGTTCACCGCCCGCGTCAGCTGATGGTTCGGCGCATCTGCGGGATGTGGATGCGGATGAACTTCTGAAGCTGCTCTATCGGGCACTGGCTCATGACGATCGCCAGCAGGTGCCCATCGAGGTGCAGCGCACTGACGAGGCCACGGCTCGCAACGACATCTCTGCGTACGTGGAGGCCCTGCTCAGCGGCAGCGGAGCGGGGCCGTATGCGGGTGCGGCCGAGTGCGTCCGGGCCGCGGCCGAAGAGGTGGCCCGGGCAGTGGCTCCGTCTTTCCTGGACGCTCGCCTGGCTGCAGAACAGCTGCGCACTGCCGAGCAGGTGCAGGATCTGAGTGCTCCGTTGTGGCGGGATCGCCTCAGTCAGGGAACGGTCGCGCTGCTCCAAGAGGATGTAGGCGAGGTGGCGCGTGATCACGATGTGCCCGTGGAACTGCTGGTAAGAGTGATGCGGGCCACCGCGTTCGGCGCCGGTTCAGGCCTACCCTGGGCAGACGTCTGGCCGGCCGTCGCGCATGCGCTGCACGCTCCAGTCGCAGGCCCCGTGCCGGTGCAGACATACAACGCGGCCATCCACACGGTGCAGACGACACGGCTGACCGGCTACCTCGCCAGAAGCGAGGAAGACGGGCGCCTGACCTACCGGCCGGTGCACCAGCAGATCGCCAAGGTGCTGACGCAGGAGCCTGCCTGGCTCGTCGGTTCCTCCTCCGCCGCTCACGGCCAGGAGGACCAGCCCTCTGCGGACGGAGAGCAGGCTGACATCACCCGGGCGTTGGCCGGCCTGGTGCCTACGGACCCTGCATCACTCGCCCACCCCTACATCCGTCGTCACCTCGTCACGCACGCCGCGGCCGGCAACGTGCTGGACGATGCGCATGTCCCCGTGCAGCTGCTGGCCCAGGAGACGTCTCACTCCCTGCGTGCGCAACTGGGCCTGCCGCTGCCGGACGGTCCGGCGCACGCAGGCCAGCTGACGGTGACCGCGGCCGCCCTGATCGAGCCCTACCTCGACCAGGGCATCGATAATGCCTCCCGGCGCAGCAGCATCGCCCTGCACTTGGCCGAGCTCAGCGGTGACGACCGGCCGGAGCCGGATGTTCTGCCTGTGCTGGACCCCCGCGGCGGCTGGTGGCAGTCGGCAACAAATGTGCTTGCGTCGGTCGGGCAGCATGTGCCTGCGCTCACCGCCATCGAGATATCGCCGAAGCGTGCCTTGCTGGCAATCGGCACAAAAGGCGGGGTAGGCATTTGGGATGCCTCGTCCGGCCAGCACTTGCTGAACCTTCCGGCCGGCCATGTGCAGAGCATGTGCGAGATCCGGGGCAGCAGCGGGCGCTCCTTCCTGGCCACCGCAGGAGGACGAGGCGCGGCAGTCTGGGATCCGCTGTCCGGGCTGCGTGTCAGCTCAGCCCCGCTTCCCGGCACCTCACGGGTCCAGGTCGTCGCTGATGGCCATCAGCGCTGGCGTCTGTTGATCCGCAAGGGCAACCGCTCCTTCATCTGGAACCCCGATGACAACCGCATCGGCCCGCCTTCGTTCGAGTCCTCAGACGAGGCGCCCTCCTCGGCTGTGGGATACGCGATTGTCCGCGGGCCCGAGGGACGCACCCTGCTCGCTTCCCACACCAAGGGCCATCTGCTGCTGCACGACCTGGCAAGCGGCAGCAACACGATGCGCGTGAAAGTTCCAGGCAGGGTGCGCAAGCTGCTGGGTGTGCGGCGTGAGGAAGCTACCGACCTGGTCCTCGCCATGACCGACGAGCGCGTCGTGGTCTGGGATCCCGACACAGGCAGATGCCGGCAGTTGGGTGACGGGCCGGGTGCGCACCCCGTCCAGATCCTTGGCGCCTGTGACCATGTGGCACTCGCCCTGGAACGAAAGGGATCGGTGCAAGTGTGGGAACTGCAGCGGACGGCGTGGCATCGGATAGACACAGCCCGCGTAGGAAAGATTACTGCCATGGCGGCTCTGCCCTCGAGTCAGGGCCAATGGCGGGTGGCCACGGCCAGTGAGGCCGGCGTGCGGGTGTGGGACTCCAACTCAAGCCCCATGCCCCGGGAAACCGCCCTGGAGTTCGGCCCTGTCACCGCACTGACCACCCTGCCTATCTCTCTGGACGGCACCTCGACGCAGAAGGTGTGGGCCATCGGCACAGCAACAGGTGTCGACATCGTCAGGCCAGGCAGACGCCGCCCCTACCGCCGTCTGCCCCCGCGCCCCGCGTCGGCGCTGTATGCCACGCCCGAGGGACACCTGGCAGTCGCCAGCGGTTACGGAGTTGCGGTCTGGGACGTCGTGCGGGACACCCTGCTGCAGAGCGGACCCCAACGGCCAGACAAGCACGAGACGGCTAACAGACCCGAAAGGAGCGCGCCCAGTTGCCTCCTCGACTGGCCGTCGGGCTCAGCCCTGGTAGCCACCGCCGACCGGCACGGCGTGCTCCTCACATCCATCGATGATGGACAGAGCTCCTTCGTGCCGGTTCAACTATCCGCCGTTCCACGCGCCGTCGTAGGTGTTCCCGCGCCGGACGGAACCAGCCAGTGGATCGCGTTCGGCAGCAGCGGCGGCGTCACGCTCTGGGACCTCGCTTCACAGCAGCTGGTGATAGAAGTACGCATTCCCCGGCAGAGGACGGACGTAAAGGCTCTCGCAGTCCTTCAAAGCGATGGCATGACACTTTTGGCCGCGGCCACCAGAGAACGCATCCAGACCTGGGACACAACAACCTGGAAGCCCCATGCCCACATCGCCTCACCCTGGACCAAGTCCCTGGCAGCCGTACCGCTGTCCGCTACCCATCACCTCCTGGCCAGCGGCAGCGGTCACGCATTGACCCTGTGGGATCCGCTCACCGCAGAGAAGCTCCACACGCTCGTCACTGCCGCCCCCGTCGAAGCCATCACGACCCTGCGCGACGCAGATGGTTCACTTCTCCTCGGCATCGGAGGGCCGGGAGGCTTCACCACACTCAAGGTCAACATCCCCGCCCCAGATCTCCCTTAAGAGCCCTCTCTGAACTGGGAAAATGGCGACTGTCATAGGAGTCGGCATGAAAATGACCTGGCCGTTCGTCACTCACTTCAGCGCCCGTTCGTCACGCCCTGGCAGTGACAAATAGCAGGTCACTAGGCTTATCTCACTGACATCCAGGTGACGAATCTCTACTGCCATCCTCATGCAGACCATCACCTGGCCGCTGGACTGGCAACGCCACTACCGCATCCTCGCCGACCTCGTCGATGCCGACGGCATGCTGCCGCAGATTGAGCCGGGCGTGCTCTTCGAAGGCGATGACCTTGGCCGATGGCTCCAGCGGCAGGCCAGCTCCTGGACGGAGCTGTCGAAGGAGCAGCAACAGCGCCTCTCCAGGCTGGGCGTACAGCCTGCCGAACGGCCCGTCCCGGCCCCCACAGCCAAGGGCTCCGGGAAGGCATCGATGGCCTTCCCGAGGGGCCTTGCGGCCCTCGCTCAGTACATCGCCCGCGAAGGCCACGACCGCGTCCCCAGGGCTCATGCAGAGCGGATCACGGTCGACGGCGAGACGGAACCGGTGCTCGTGAAACTGGGCGTATGGGTCTCCAACACCAAGACCCGCCGCGACAAGCTCGCGCAGGAGCAGCGCGCTGCCCTCGCGGAGCTGGGAGTCGAGTGGGCATGAATGCTGCTTGATCGGTGCGCAGACCCCCCTGGCCCGTAACTGGGTGTGGCTCGCAGGTGGTTACGAGAAGCGGGGCCGACGAACTGGGGTGGCATGAGCGGCGAGAGTCAGACACCGGCGGCAGTTGGGGGGCTCGCGCTGCCGAGCGGTGTGCTGCGCGTGGGACCGCTGCAGGGCGAGATGACGCAGTCGTTCCTGACGCGGCTGGCGGCGCGCTACGGCATGGCGTTCAGGGACCTGCTGGCGGCGGTCGTCGATGTGGACGGGCTGCCGAACGCGATGGGCAGGGCGCAGCTGGACAGCGAGATCTACCTGAACCAGGAGGCCCGGGACCGGGTAGCGCAGCTGTGTCGCGTCCCGCAGGATCGTCTGCTGCGGGCGCTGCCTGCCTGGGCGCAGGAGGAGCCCCGTCGACGGTTCGCGACAGGGCCTGCAGCGCAGTTTCACCACACCGCGGAGAAAGTGCGGTGCTGGGGGCCGGCTTGCCCTGAATGCACGGCGCGGCGTACCGGAAGGAGGGAGACCGCTCGCCTGTATCTGGAGCCGCAGCAGCGGGTATGCCTGTCTCATCGCCGGTGGCTGATGCATATACCGGGCACGGCGGGCCGAGTGATGGACCTGGCCGAGTGCGGGCAGGTACTGGACGCCCAGCGCCGTCACGTGAGGCTGCTGCGTCGTTCCGCGCTGGCGTCGGATGCTTTTGAGGTGGCGCGAGCGGTGACGTCGTCATGGTGGTGGCAGACGTGGCCGCAGGAGCATATGTGGTCGGCGCGGCTGCGGAGCCAGGACAGTGCCGGCTTGGACCAGGATGCGTGGCGGGTTGTGGCTCGGGAACTGGTGATCTATCCGGAGACCGTTGCTCTGGCCACTCTGCTTGCCAGTGACGGCTTCCGGCACCGTGTGGTGGCCGATGCGCAGGGCCATCTTCCTTTTCGCCTGGCTGATCTGCCGTCGCTTTTGACTGCCGTTGCGGGCTGTGTGCGGAGGCCCTGGTACGTGGAGCAGCTGGCGCGGGAGACGTCAGGTCCTCTCTTTGCGTGGGCGTATCAGTGCGTGCGGGCGCAGGGCGGGACAAGGGCTGCGGAGCAGGCGATGTGGGCGGTGGCTCCGGCGCACCGTCAGCTCCCTCTGGTGGACGAGCTCGCGGCACGGGCGCGTGTGGGGTCCGGCGGCCGTAGTGCGGAGGGTAAGCGGCGGCGCGGACACAGCCGGCAGGCTGATGAAGCCTTCGCGGCCGGCCTGGTGCATGCCAGCCGCTACGTGCGCGAACATGGCAATCTCGCAGTCCCGCAGGACACCGTGATCGATTCCTATCGGCTTGGGGAATGGCTGAGCAACGTCCAGACCAGAGCGTGGGCGATAGCGCCGGACCGTGCACAGGCTCTCGCGGTTTTGGACCCGTGGTGGAACATCCCCTGGTCGGTGCAGTGGCAGCGCTCGTACTACCGGGCGCGCGATCACGCCGCAGTCGCCGGCCCGCCCAATGCGGCCGCGGGATTCCCCGGCACGCAGATCCTCAACGGCGAGTGGCTGTATCTACAGTGCACCCACTACAGCACTCTCCATCCTGAGCAGCAGCGTCTGCTGGCGGACATCGGGATCACGGCCGAGGCGGCCCGCACCGCTCTGCCGCGGCGGATGCCCATCCAAGCCGGCTTCGAAACGGGGCTGACGCACGCCAGGTCCTACGTCGCCGAGCACGGTCATCTGGCTGTCTCGGGCAAGGACGCGATGTACCAGGGGTATCCGCTGAGGTCGTGGCTCGTGCACCAGCGCCGCAGGGCCCGCGGGAACCGGGAAGCCACGGAGCACTCCCGCGCACTCGACGCCGTCGATCCCTGGTGGAATCCGCCCTGGGTGCTGACATGGCAGCGCTCCTACGCACAGGCCCGGCGGCTGGCGGAGAGCCGGGGCGGGCTCGATGTGGGGAGCGGCTTTCCTGGAGTCGAAGCAGATCTCGCCCTGTGGTTGTCGCGGCAGTGCGCCGCGTATCGGCGTCTGGACCCCGATCAGCAGCGCCTGCTGGCAGACATCGGCATCACAGCCGAGGAAGCCGCGAAAGTGCAGGGCGGGTCCGGGGCATCCCAGGCTGGGAACGAGCAGGTTGCTGCTGCCGGTCTGTGGGCTTTGGACGGCATGACCAGTGCTCGTTCCTTCGCCGCGGTACACGGGCACCTTGCGGTTGCCTCCGAGTACGTGCACGACGGGTTTGCCCTGGGCCGCTGGCTGGTGGAGCAGCGCCGCCAGGACCGTCGGCACGCTCAGGCCACCGAAGGCATGTGGCTACGTGGCCGACTGCTGGCCGAACTGGATCCCTGGTGGAACCCGCCCTGGCCCTATCCCTGGCAGCGGAGTTACCAGCGGGCCCGTAAGCGATGGCGGAAAGGCCAGCTGAAAGTGCCCGGCCCGCATCGCGGCAGGGACGAGGACGAGGTCACAGTGTGGCTGCACCGTCAGTGCGTCCGGCACGACGTTCTGCAACTCGATCAGCAGAGTCTCCTCGCGGACATCGGCATCACCTCTGCCGTCGCCCGCGCATTGACCGAAGCCGATCGAAGCCCCGCCCGCGTAGACACAGGGCTCGCCCACGCACGTAGCTATGCCGCCGAACACGGGCATCTGGCCGTGGCCGAACGGACCCGCCACAACGGCTATCCCCTCGGTAGCTGGCTCCTACGCCAGCGACACCGCATGGCTGACGGGCGCACCGATCCGACCCGGATCGGTGCGCTGAACGCCCTCGACCCGCACTGGAATCCGCCCTGGCCCCTGACGTGGCAGCGCGCCTACCACCGGGCACACGCCGCCCCGGCCAGCAGCAACCTGACCGCGGACCACCGTCGCTGGATCACCGCCCAGACAAGGCTGTGGGACAGCCTCCATCCCACCCAGCAAGAGCTCCTGGCCGACCTCGGCGCCGCGCCCGCCACCGAACCCGTGCCGACTCCCACGACGACACGCCGGTGCCCACCGGGCGAAGGCCTCCCCCACGCCCGTGCCTACGCCGCCGCCCACGGCCACCTCGCCGTGTTCAAACACACCCAGCACCACGGCTTCGCCCTCGGGCACTGGCTCATCCAGCAGCGGCGCAAAGCCCGCGCCGGCCTCCTGTCCGCCCTCACCCTGCAAGAACTCACCATCCTCGACCCGTGGTGGAACCCGCCCTGGCCCTTCGCCTGGCAACGCAAGTACCACCAGCACCGCACCCTCCACACCACAGGCCAGCCCCTCCCTCCCGAACTTCAGCGCTGGGCCCGCAAACAAACCGTCCTCTGGCACCAACTCCACCCCCACCAACAGGCGCTGCTGAGCACCATCGATATCCGCCCTGAGGCTCCGAGTCGGCACGGCACCTTGTCTGGAGCGTGACGGTAAGACTTCCGAGAGTGATCACGTAGGGCTACTCTTTCCTCCTTGTAGGTGAGGGGGGTATATGCGGTACGAGCAGCGTGCCTATGCGCGGGTGAAGTTCCTTGAGCTCATGGCGGAGTTGTACGAGAACGAGTTCGAAGACTTCTTCCACCGGCTCATGTGCTCGAGATACCCAGACTTCCTGGATGTGCGCACCGCCGGCAGCCTGGGCGATATGTCGGCAGACGGTCTCACGCTGCATTCCCGCAAGTTGTATGCCTGCTACGCCCCGCAGACGGTGAAGCCGAGCAAAATCCGCAAGAAGTTCAACGGCGACCTGGCCGGTGCGCTCGCCAAGCGCAGCGGGCAGTTCGACACGTTCGTGTTCGTGCACAACGATCGACGCGGTGTTCACCCTGAAGTGACGGCGATGCTGTCCGAGGCGACGACCAGCACGCCGGCCCTGCTGTTTGAGCAAATGGGTAGCCGGCGCTTATGGCACGAGTGCATGCAACTGGACCAAGTGATAGCGGAAGACGTCCTCCGGTGCGAGATCCCGATCAAGGAGATGACGTTCGGAATCGGGATGGATGATCTTGAGCCTCTCCTGAAACAGCTTCAGGAACTCCGGACTTCCTCTGACCCGCTCATGCCTCTGCCAGACGTGCGCATCGAGAAACTGGACTTCAACCGGCTCGAAGGCGAAGCACGCGAGGACCTGCTCCGCGGGATGCGGCAGGCCCACCTCGTGGACGCCTTCTACGCGGGCAGTATGCGGGAGCTGGAACACGATGAGGTCGCGCGGGGCTTCCGCGTGTACTACGAGCAGGTTCGCAGACACTGGGCCGATCCAGAAGACGTGCTGTGGCAGCTCCAGATGTACGTACTGGGCAACGCGCAGCCGCAGCCGAAGGTGCTACGTGCCGCCCTCGTTGTACTCGCGCACTTCTTCGGGCGGTGCGACATTTTCGAAGCGCCTCCATCTGGCTGGCAGCCCGGGATCGGCATATCGGCGTGATCACTCCTACGAAGGGCATTGCGCCTGACCGGTGCCTACTCGCCGTCGGTGCCCAGGTCCTGTTGCAGCTGGACGAACCGCGGTCTGTCAGTCAGACATGGGCCCGGCTGAAGACCTGGCGGGCCAGTCACGGCCATGCCTCGCCCGTATCGTTCGGCTGGTTCGTCCTGGCACTGGACGTGCTCTACAGCATGGGAGCCATAGAGCTGGACCAGGACATCCTCGTTGCAAGGAGCATGCATGCTGCGCCGCTTGAGCGCTGACGACGAGCGCTTCAAAGAGGTGTCCTTCGTCGAGGGCCTGAACCTGATCGTCGCCTCCACCACAGCCTCCTCCGCAGACACTGACAGCCGCAACAGCGCTGGCAAGTCCAGCCTGATCGAGCTGATCCACTTCCTGCTCGGGGCCCGGGCCACAAACACCACACTCGCCATGAACAAGGCGCTGCGGCACATCACGTTCACCCTTGAATTGGACTGGCCGGGCCCGAGCGGTCCGCTCAAGGTCCGCCGCAGCGGCCAGCGTGCCGGCTTCGTGACGCTCGACGAGGACGTGACCGGGACGGACGACGGTGCCATGTTTCCCCGCACTGGCGCCGTAGAGCTGCCCGTGGAGCGGTGGACACAGCTGATCGAGCGGGACCTCTTCGGTCTGCGCGGTGACCATCCGGGCGTCAGCGGAAGGGTGCTGCTCTCCTTCCTCGCCCGGCGCATTTCGTCGCACGGCTTCAACGAGCCGACCCGTACGTTCTCCCGGCAGTCCGCCCCGGAAGCCGCCTCCAACCTCGCCTACCTGCTGGGCCTGGACTGGCAGCTCGTCGACGAGTACAGACAGCTGGCCGCCCGCAAGGCAACACGTGCCCAGCTGAAGAAGGCGGTCGATGACCCCGTGTGGGGGCGCATCGTGGGTTCCACCGCAGACCTCAGAGGCCAGATCACGCTGGCCAAGGCGCAGGTGGACCGGCTCCGTGCACAAGTTGCGGCCTTTCAGGTCGTCCCCGAATACGAACGCCTCAAGGACAGAGCGGACCAGGTCAGCCGACGTATCAAGCAACTGGCACAGGACGATGTGATCGACCAGCACAACCTCGAAGAGCTCCAGGCAGCCGTCACCGAGACCACCGACGTCGAAGTCGACTACCTCGAGCCCGTCTACCGAGAACTCGGCGTAATCCTCAACGATCAGGTCCGCCGGCGGTTCGAAGACGTGAAGACGTTCCACCACTCAGTGGTCCGCAACCGCCGACGCTTCCTGGAAGAAGAAATCGCCGAACTCACCGAGCGGCTTCAGTCACGCCGCTCGGAGCGGGCACGCTTGGGCGAGGACCAGGCCCGCCTCCTTCGAGACCTTGCCGAGGGAGGAGCGCTGGAGGCCCTGACGACCCTGCAGACCGCCCTCGGGCGTGAAGAGGCCGCACTCCAGGCTCTGCATCACCGCTTCGAAGCGGCTCAGACCCTCGAAGCGAGCGCCCGGCAGATCACCGCGAAGAGCGTGGAACTGCAGCAGGCGGTCGACACCGATCTCCAGGAGCGCCGTCGGCAGACCGACGAAGCCATCCTGCTGTTCTCCCACTACGCCCAGCGCCTCTATGGGGAAGGGCGCGAGGCATACCTCGCCATCGAAGCCGGCCGCAACAGCCTGACCATCACCCCGCGCATCGACAGCGACGGCAGCCGCGGAATCAGCAACATGGTCATCTTCTGTTTCGACCTGACCCTCGCAGTCCTGGCACACCGCCACGGCCGTGGCCCCGACTTCCTCATCCACGACAGCCACCTCTACGACGGCGTCGACGACCGGCAAGTCGCCGCTGCCCTGAAGCTCGCCGCCGAAGTCACCGTGGAGGAGAACCTGCAGTACATCGTCACGATCAACACCGACAGCCTCGGTATGGCCGCGCAGCGCGGCTTCGATCCCGAGCCTTACATCCGCAGCCCCCGTCTCACCGACGAACACGGAGACGGCGGTCTCTTCGGATTCCGCTTCAAAACGGCGGGCAAGAGGTAAACCGCCGTTACCCAGTCCCGGCGGAGCCTCTGTGACTGAGCGTTTCACTTGGCGAGTGAGCGCGTGAGTCGGTGACCGAACATCCGGTGCCCATGGCTTGGTGAGCCGGGACAAGGGACCGCTCGAATTTACTGGCCTGGACGCCAGCACGGCGGACAGGACCGGTGAGCGACGATCAAGCTGTCAGTGGCGGACTTTAGGGTCAGCCCTATGACAGCAGACCTGGTCCAGGCCTCATGGACTCGCATCGACGCGTGGCTGCGCGAGCACGCGCCCCGCACTTTCGCCACGCTACGGCCGCCCGCAGGGGACGCCGAGATCGCGGCAGCGCAAGAGCAACTCGGCGTCACCTTTCCTCCGGACCTGGTCGCTTCCCTTCTCCGGCACAACGGGGCGCTGGAGGGACCTGAGGCTTTCCAGTTCGACTCGGGCGACCGGCCGCTCGGATTGAGCGGAATCCTCGGGGACACCAGGTTCATGCGCGGCATCGACCAAGGCGCCGACGGGGAGACCGAGGGCTACTGGCTTCACGACTACGTGAAGTTCGGTTCATACGACGTGACGTCGGACGGCCTTCTGGTGGACTGCTGTACCGGGCGGGACTCCTTCGGCGCGGTCGGGCGGTTCTTCGACGAGACCGGCACCCGTTTCGGGGAGGCCGATTCGTTGGGCGAGTATCTGGCCGAAGAGGCCGACCAACTTGAGCGAGGCCAAGACGCCGGTATCGTCACGTTCAACGGTCGGCTGTTCCGGGAAGCCCCTCTGCCTGCCAGGCCGAAGTACAGTGCCGACGAGCTCCTTCCCGCCCCGGATGAGCCGCTGCCAGAGCTGGACCTGTCGTACAGCCCCTCCGACCTCCTCCACATGAGCTACCTGGACGGGCATGAGGAACTCGGTGCGCTGATCGCGACCCTGCCCTATGAGCGGGTGGTTGAGGCCGCGCAAAAGCAACTGCGCAGACTGGCGGTCGAAACGGGCCTGAACCACTACCCGGAGGTCGAGGCTGCCCTGAACGCATGGGAGCGCGGTGAGGCCCCGCCACGGCCAGACCAGACCGATCCGCTCGCCCTGCGCCTGCGCGCGGTACTCGCGCAGGCTGACACCAGCCGAGACCGCACTCTCAGGTGGGCCGCGGAGAAGATAGCTCTTGGAATCTGGGGGTCCCCCTACAGGTCCGTGTACGAGAGCGCGGAGATCCGGAACCACTTCACCCTCGACTGGCGTGCGGATCTCCATGCGGACCTGGGCAATCCGCCACTGCCACCGATACCTGACGACCGATTCTGGGGAGCTTTGAGCAACCCCGCCATCGACTCCAGTTGGTACGCAGCTCAGTACGCGCCAGACCGGAACTGACCCCAGGGTTTTACCTTCCGCGTAAGCACTTCGTCTGGCGAGTTGAGCAGGGGACCGATACGGCCCAGTCGTGAACACCGGCCGCTCCGGCCGCCAACTGGAGCGCTACTCGCCAGATGAAGTGCTCAGTCACACCTCGTGACTGACGGGACTCGCTGTTCGGGGTCTACAGGTCGAACTCGAGGTGCTCGATGTCCGTGAACCGGACCTCTTCCAGGCTTCCGGCGCGGCGGCCGCCGTCCTGGAAGTACACCTCCTTGAGCGCTTCGGCTGCGATCTCCTGGAGCTCCTGGTCGGTGGCGCCGGCCTCCTGGGCGTCGAAGAGGCGCGCGGCGTAGCGGGGCGGCAGGGCGACGGTCAGGTGCCGGATACGGTCCTGGTCCGTCGACCCGATCGGCGCGGTGTAGCCGAGGCGGGCGCGGGTGTCGACAACGATGCCGCCGGTCGTCGCCGCCTTCTGCCGGGCCTTGGCCCGGATCTGCGGCTGCCACCGGGCCTTCACCTCGCGCTCCAGGCGCGCGGCGAGGTCCGGTCGGGGCTTCTTGATCTGGTCCTTCACGTAGCGTTCGACGGTGCGCTGCGAGATCCGCAGCATCTGGGCGACCGCCTTCGTGCCGCCCAGCTGCTTGACCAGGTACCGCATCTGCGGGCCCGCGTTCTTGGGCGCCGGGCGGGTGAACGCCTTCTGCACCGCGGCGTCCAGGCCGTCCCCGAACAGGCTCATCGTCGCCTTCTCCTACTCTCCGTTGTCGACGTCGGTGACAGTGCCGTCCTTGATGTACCGGGCGAGGTTGAGGTCCGGGGCGTTGAACCGCTCGCGGACCTCTTCGCCCCAAAGGACGCTCTGGGTTCCCTCGTGCTTGACCAGGCCGGGGTTGATGCCGAGCTTGAAGCCGCCGGGTAGCGGCTTGCCGTCGCGGTAGGGCAGGAAGTCCAGCGGGCTGGTGCCGTCCGCCGCGTAGACGACGCAGTCGGACAGGACCGCGATCGGGTATTGGCCCGTGAAGGCGGCGTGCTTGACGATCTTGCGGTGCAGGTTGATCCGGGTGCGGGAGATGACCGCCGCGCGGATGTCGGGGCGCCACGTCGGGCGGGACAGCGCCCGCCACGGCTCGCCCGACCGCCAGCCCTCACCGCGCGGGCGCTCGCGCAGCTTGCCCAGGCCGCCCTTCACCGTCGCCTTGACCGCCGAGACGACGATCGCCAGCTCCGGGTCACGGCCGCGGTAGCCGTCCATCGCGGCAATGAAGTCGGCCGGCGCCAGGTCGGCGTCGACACCGAGGTCGGCCATCGTGGCGAGGTACGCGTCGCGCAGCCGCTGGTACCAGCCGTCCAGGTAGCGTCCGTTCTCGTACCGGACGTACGCCTCGACCGGCGCAACGTCGTAGCCGAGCTCCACCGCGTACGCCACGGTCGGCGTCGCATACCAGGCCGGACCCTCGGGGCGCTCACCCTTCGGCGTGAACGGGCTGGGCAGCAGACTCGCGTCCAACTCCACCCACTTGTCCTTGCCGACCTTCACCCGCGACAGGTCCACATGGGACAGGTCAACCAGCCAGGAGCCAGGCAGCTTCGGGTCGAACACCGGCGCCTTCACGTGCGTCGACTCGCCCAGGCCGACGATCAGACCGTTGGCGCCGGCGGCGAAGGCCATGTTCACGTCGATGCCGACCAAGTGCCGCAGGGTGCACTCGGCATCCGTCATCGGCCGCGCCCAGTCGTACGCCTCCTCGAACAGCTTCTCCACCGGGCCGCGGACGTGGAAGCGCGGCAGGTCCTTCAGCAGCGGGTGCCCGTCTGGGGCCTCGCACGGCGCACAGTCCACCGGATCCTTACCCAGCGAGCCGGGGTTGTGCTCAGAGTGCCGCTTGCCCTCAATGTCCGGCTCGGAGGCGCGGGTGGGCGGATGCAGCGCGGTCATCAGCTCCAGACCGGTCACTGCGGTCGACCCGCGCGGCGTCATCACGCGGGACGCGTACACACCCAGCACACTGGCAAGTTCCGCAGGAGGGAGCTGAGCTGCCTCGCCCCAGTGCCGGATGTCCAGCGCGTTCCACGACGGGATGCACAGCTGGACGCAGGCCCGCTCCGAACCGGTCGCGGGACGGTAGATCCTCGCCCACGGCCCGAACCCCCGCTTTGTGAGCTTCCATTCCGCTCGCACCAGTTGCCTTATTACCTTGTGGCCCTCCGAAATCCGTCCGGCGAGCCGCTCTTCGTCGGTAAGGGCGACGGGCAGGCCGTAGCGCTCCAGCGCCGATTCGGTGAGCACGAGCAACGGGTCGGCATCCTTGCCCGGCCCAGACAGCTTCGGCTGCCCCAGCTTCGCCTCGCGCAGCGTCCAGTCCACCAGGGCCGGGACCGACTTGGCGGGCACGTCCAGGACCAGCCCGCCGACGCAGTACGCGTGTGCCTGGCCGTCGGCGTCAACGTCAATGACGGCGAGCGGTCCGTTCTCGAACCGCGGGTCGGTGCTACCGGCGGGGGCAGCCGTCCGCGCGGGCGGGCGGCGCGATGTCGGCCTGGTCGTGGCCGCCGAACGCGGTACCGCGGCAGGGCGCAGTGCGATGTTCTCGGAAGCAGGCTCCAGGATCGGGCCTGTGGGTTCGGTGCGGGCTTTGGCCGGTTCCGCTCGCGTTGACGCTGGAACGGCTGGGACGGCAAGCGACTCGGGTACCGCCGTGTCCGTCGCGACGTTGGGGTCGGCGGGGTAGAGCTGGGCAAGTTGCTTGAGCATGCGGGCGTAGGCGTCACGCTCCGGCGGCCGCGGCTCGGTCTTGCCGGATTCCCAGCCGCTGGCCGTCGCCCGCCGCACCTGCAGTGCAGTGGCCACCTCGTCCAGCGTCAGGCCATGTGCCTGGCGCAGCCGCCTGCGCTCTGCCGGGGGCGGGAGTGGGGAACGGGACGCAATGAGCGCGTCAACCGCGTCGAACAGCTCGGACATACAGAACCTCCTGCCCCCGACCCTAGCGTGAAGCGCACATAGCGCGTACGAAACGCGTACGGATAGCGTTCACATCTTGATCCCGTGTAGCGGGGCAGCGGCTAGGACTAGCAAGAGCTCGCCAAGAACCCGGCGGTGGTTGTTGTTTGGTGAGCCCCTGGCTTGGCAACAGCGTAGAAACCAGAGTTGGGCGAGGCTCGCACAGTTGGCCAGGACGCTTCGATGCTGGTGGGTGTAAGTCGTACCGCGCCCGCAGCAGCGCCTCCCAGCTGACGTCGCACCAACCGGGGACTGAGTCAGCGGTCCCATATTCAGTGACAAGTACTCGATCCAGCCGCGACTGACGGAGGGCTCCGTGAGTCGACTTACGGAGCCATGGGTAATGCAGTGGCGGCCCATCCCCGTGGGCGCGGGGATGGGCCGCCACTTCAACGAGTCGTCCGGCCTTCTCGCGTGAAGGCCTCATGGAGGCTGGTCTACAAAGACTCTCCCGTCTGTGGGCGCGTGACGCGCTGTCGTGTCAGCACCATGGGCCGCCGGTGGTGTGGTCCAGGTGCGCCAGGAAGTCCTCAATCTCACGCACGAGAGCTTGTGTTGCTTCAGACAGGCCGGATCCGGCTTCCCCCAATGCCCAGCCGACCCTGTCTGCAGCAACGCGAGTACCGGCCGACCGGCACGCAAAGCCACTCACGAATGATCTGAAAGACTCCTCAGCCTGTTCTTTCCCGTGTCCGCAGCATGCCGATAGGCTTTCTTGCCTCTCGGCGTCAAGGATATGAAGATAGTCCCGCGCATCCTCGTCACCCTTGAGTGCTGCCCTTTCCCACCAGATTCGCGCCACATCATCCCTGTCCAGGAACTCAAGGATTTCTGCTACGCGTCGTGTTTCCTGTGGTGTCGCGGAATCATCGATTTCCTTTTTCAGGAGAGTACGCAGTTCACGGACCACGCCAATTCGATGGTTTCCGCCTCCGTTTTCCAGGTCGGCGGCGGAGGCCGGGGGCCAGCCCGAAGGCCGGCCCCCCTCCGCCTGGACAGAGTCCTCACCGATCCGAGAACTCCTGGAAACCGCCTGCTCGGAGCCTTCAAGCAGGAGCCACAGGGCGAGGAGCCGGATGGCTCCCCGCTCCTCGGGCTGGTGCGTCCAAGCGGACAGGTATGTCATGCGGTGGCCTCCTCGCTGTGTTCGTTGATGGACTTCTTCAGGTTGTTGGCGGCGGCTTTGATGTAGCGCTTCACCGACTCCTCCTTTATCTGGAGGCGCTGTGCAACCACGGCAGGGCTGAGGTCCTGCAGAACACACAGGGTGATGACCTCGCGCTGCCGTTCAGGAAGGCTGGCGACGAGTTCGTCGATGCCTTCCTTAATCATTTCGTAGGCGGCCTCGGGGATGCCGATGCCTGATTCCGTTTCGGGCAGTTCATGAACCGGTACCGCGACCATCCGCTTGTTCCGACGAAACTGGTCGATGACCGCCCGTTTCACCGCGGTGCGGCCGTAGGCGGTGAGCGACCCCTCTTGCGCAGAGATCGTCGCCCACCGCCGGTACATGTTCAGGTAGACGTCCTGCACAGCGTCTTCTGCGCTGTGCAGGTCGCCCGCCTCGACCCGGGCCAGTCGGGAGAACGCCTCAATGGTCTCGAGGACGAAGGACTCGAAGTCCGCTCCCGGAGCGGCCTCGCTCACGCAGCCTCCCGCGTGGCGATGGCCCGATGGCCTGCCGGGTCAGCTGCGTCCTTGCGGAACAGCCAAGCCGGCCGCCCCTCCTCGAAGCGGGCCGCGGCGCCGCCGTCGGGCAGGGACTGCGCCATCGCGACCATGGTGGCGCGCTGCTCGCGCTCCGTCCGGGTCTCGATGTACGCCTTCACAAGCATCTCCACGACGCCCTTGGCGCGGCGCATCGCGAAGAACAGCAGGAGCAGCAGGGGAACCCCGCCCGCTCCTGCCCAGTACGACCAAGTCATCGACCAGGCCTCCCAGTAGAAACGAACTCGTTGATGAAGGCCCAAGGGCCTTCACTCCCTTACACGCCGCCGGAGGCCAGATCCGGATGCCGATGGCCAAGATCTTTTCCCAACTCCCCCTGCCCCCCGACCTGTCGCATCGTCTTCGCAGGTCACAGGGGTAGCAGGAGGTGACAGGAAAAACGGGCTGAAGGTGGCCCCGTCGAGTGGAAGTGACGGCCCCGGGAGGACGGGGCGCCTGGGCATCCGCTGCAAAAGCGCCCGCCGGGACGGCGGACACGAGACCGTGGTGAAGTGACCCATCATCCCGGCCTGCTGCGGACAGTTCCCCTTCAGGGGGAGACGACCTCGTCGCTGATCTGCCGCATCGCGGGCCGTTACGGGATGGAAGCGAAGGTGTTGCGGTCGTGCTGGCATTGGCGCAACTACCCGCCGGGGCACGACGGCGGGGGCACGCGGGCCGACGCCGAGGTGCTGCTGAACACGCCCGGACGGCAGCTCCTGGCAGGCATGTGCGGCGTCGAGGAAGACGTGCTGGCGCGGGCGTTGCCGTCCTGGGGACAGCAGGACGCCAAGCTGTCGGCCGGAAAGAACGGCGTGCCGGCGGCCGCGTGGCGGACCGGGGGCGCGGTCGCCGGGCCGGTCGCCTTCGGCTGCCGTCTGTGCGCGGCCCGGCGCACGGGGACGGCCGTGCGGGTGGTGCGGTACGCGCCGCGATGGGAGCGGGTGTGTGTCCGGCACGGGCGGTGGCTCCTGGACGCCGACGCCGACCAGCCTCTTGAGTATCTGGACGTACAGGGTGTGCCGGAAGTGGCCGCGGCGCAGCGGCGGTGGACTGGTGTGGCGCGGCGGGCGGTACGGGCTGGAGCGGAGCCGGAGAGGGTGTTCGCTCTGGCTTATGCGGTGGTGGCCCGGTGGTGGGAGCAGGCCCTGCACTGGGAGCGCGAGGCGGTCTGGCCTCAGCGGCTGCACCAGGTCGCGGGCGGCAACGCCGGGACGGAGCTGGAGCGGTGGCGGATCGTGGGCCGGGACGCGGCCGTCTTCCCCGAGGTGGTGGCCGTGGCCGACGCGCTCCTTGACCCGGCGATGGCCGAGCTGGTGTGGAGGGACAGCGGTGCCGGGCGGCCGCGGGCGCTGCCCTCCAACGGGGCGTTCTGCCGCCGACTCGGTGAGCGCGTCGGGCGGGGGTGGCTGGGGCCGCTGGCGGCGACCGACTACGGCGGCCCGCTGACCTCGTGGATGGGCGCCGTCATCCGCATCCGTCGTGGCGCCGGCGGCCCGCCCGGCTACGACAACGATCCGTGGTGGCTGCGCCAGGAACACCAGCCCGCGACCATGGCCGGACAGTTGCGCGTCCTGTCCAAGGAACGCAGCGTGCCCGGCTCGGGCACCACGTGGCGCTCCGCGGTGCCGGCCGAGCAGCGGGCGCTGATCAGCAGCCTGGTCAACGACGCCGAAGAACAGCTGACCCAGCTGCGCGGCGCCCAGTACGGCAAGACCGCCGACGCCGCGCAGCAGTTGCTGGGCAACCTCGGCCATGCCGCCACACTGATCGAGCAGGCCGTACGGGAGAGCGCAGCAGCAGCCCTCGCGGCGGGGATGGCGCTGGAGGATCTGGCGCGCTGGGCCCGTCTGCCGGCCGATGTCCTGGCCGAGGCACTCGCGGACCAGCCGCAACGAGCGGCCAGGAAAGGAGCGGTGAGCAAGTGTCAGGAGGCAGGCAGGCTCTGCACGGGCCGCGATCCGCAGGGCACTACCTCATGGCCCGGCACTCGTGATCAAAATCCGTGAAGCCGCCCGCCGCACCGGCAGGACGGGCTTGACTGGGGCGCGTGGGCAGCAAGGACGCAGCGGTCGCAGCAGGTGGCCGCTCACAGCGCATGCAGACGGATACCGGATCCGAGTGGGAGGCGGTCTTCGTCGATCCTCTCGGGCAGGTGGTGCAGCAGCGGTGGGCGGACGCGGTTCTCGCGGTGGCCTTCGAGGAGTTGGAGCCGGTGTCGGCGTTCCCGGTGGTGCCGGGGCGGCGGTGGGGTCCTGGGCAGTGGTGGTCGGCCACGACCGGCCGGCATGTGGCCTGCGGGTCGGCCGCGATGCGGGCGCAGCTGACGGTGCTGGACCGCGACCCCGAGGTGGTCGGCCTGGCCGGGCGGCCGGTGCGTCTGCTGTGGCGGGACGCGCGCGGCCAGGTCCGCTCGTGGGTGCCGCAGCTCTTCGCCCGCCACCGCGACGGCACCGCCCTGCTGGCCGACTGCCCCAACCACCTGGAGGCCGGCGGCGAGCGGGCGCAGCGTGCTGCGACGGTCCTTGAGGCGGCGTGCGCGCAGGCCGGCTGGAGCTACCGGCGCCTTGAGCCGCTGGAGAAGACGCTTTCGGCGAACCTGAAATGGCTGGCCGGGTACCGCCACCCCCGCAACGCCGGCCATCCCCGTCTCGCGGCCGCCCTGCGTGAGGTGTTCGCACAGCCGCAGCCGCTGATCGAGGGCGTCGAAGCGGTGGGCGACCCGATCGAAGTCCTGCCCGCCGTCTTCCACGCCCTGTGGCACGGACACCTCACCGCGCCCCTGGACGTACCGCTTAACGAGCGGGTCCTCGTCAGCACCGGCGCCGGCGGTGCGAACGGCCACGGCGGCCCGGGCAGCGGGGAGGGGCAGTGAGCGTGCGGCGTGGCGGCCGGACGGTGCTGCAGGTCGGAGCGCACGTCCGCTTCCGTGACCGCACCTGGCAGGTCATCGCGGTGGCGGGGCAGCAGGTCCACCTCGCCGGTGAAACAGGCGAAGACGAGACGGTCGTGGCCGGACACCTGTTCGCCGACCCGTCCTTCACCATCGTGGGCGCCGAGATGCCCCAGGCCGTAACGCAGTGGGGTCTGTTCGAAACCGCGCCCGAGGACGCGCGGCGCAAGGCACTGGCCTGGCAGCGGCACATCCGCGAAGTGGAGACCGGCCTGCCTGGCGGGACGGACAGCGACGAGATGCCCCGGGCCGAGTACGACCCCGACCGGTTCACCCTCGCACAGCGCGAGGAGGCCAAGGCCGCGGAGCTGACCGCGATCGGCTTCGGCCCTGTCTCCCGGACCACGGTGCAGCGCATGCGCCTGGCCTACCGCAAGCAGGGACTGTGGGGGCTGGTCGACCACCGCACCACCCGTCGGCCCGTGCCTACCGGGCGCACCGACGAACGCGTCATCGCCGCCATCGAGGAAGCGCTGCGCCGCCAGCGCGGCCGTTCCAAGGGCACCGTCAAGGGCCTGATGCCCCTGGTCACACAGATCCTTACCGACCGGCACGGCCGCGGCACAGTGCCCGCCCCCTCCCAGGCCACCTTCTACCGGCTCGTCCACCAGCTCGCCGACCCCTCCGAACACCCCCACCGCCCCGCCCGTACTCTGCCCTCCCCGGCCGGCAGACGGGCGTTCACTCCGACCGTGGCGCTGCGGCCGGGCGAGCAGGTGCAGGTCGACACCACACGGCTGGACGTCCTGGCCGTCTTCGACGACGGCACCACCGGCCGACCCGAACTCACGATCGCCATAGATGTCGCCACCCGCGCCATCCTCGCCGCGGTCCTGCGCCCGGCCGGCACCAAGGCCGTCGACGCGGCCCTGCTGCTCGCCGAGATGGCCGTCCCGCACCCGGCCCGCCCCACCTGGCCCGACGCCCTGCGCCTCGCCCACACCCAACTCCCCCAGCTACAGCGGCTAATGGACCTGGACGAACGCCTTCAGGGCGCAGCCGCCCGGCCGGTCGTGGTGCCCGAGACGATCGTCGTGGACCGGGGCAAGATCTACCTGTCCACGGCGTTCAGCGCCGCCTGCGAAACCCTCGGCATCAGCGTCCAGCCCACCCCGCCCCACGCCCCCGCCGCCAAAGGCATCGTCGAACGCACCTTCGGCACCATCAACGCCCTGCTGTGCCAGCACCTGCCCGGCTACACCGGCTCCAACGTCACCCGCCGCGGACCGGACGCCGAACACGAGGCCTGCTTCAGCGTCGCCCAACTGCAGGACCTGCTGGACGAATGGCTGATCCACTACCACCACCGCCCCCACGAAGGCCTGCGCCACCCCACCCTGCCGAAGAAGGCTCTCACCCCGAACCAGATGTGGGCCGCGCTCATCGCCGTGACCGGCTACGTGCCCCTCCCCTTGAGCGGCAGCGACTACCTCGAACTGCTGCCGGTGCGCTGGCAGGCCATCACCGAACGCGGCATCCGCATCGACCACCGCACCTACGACCACGATGTCCTCGCCCCCTACCGCGGCCAGCCCTCCCCCGTCACCGCGCGCGGCGGCAAATGGGAAGTCCACACCAACCCCCACGACGCCCGCCAGGTCTGGATCCGCCTGCCCGACGGACACCTGACAGAGATCCCGTGGATCCACCGCGACCACATCCACCAGCCGTTCAACAGCGCCACCTGGCAGCACATCAAAACGATCACCACCCGCCACAGCGACCGCGACACCCACGAAGCCGACCTCGCCGACGCCCTCGACCAGCTCATGCGCCGCGCCCACACCGGCACCGCCACCCCCGGCGAACAGCGCCTGATCACCCGCGCCGCACCACTGAAAACACCCCCGCCCGCAGCCGGCACCCGCCCTCCCCACGATCCGGCCCCGCAGGCCGACGCCTGGGACGACGACAGCATCGACGACCTCGACGACCAGCCCGACGAACCAGAACAGGCCGACAGCGAAGACGAACTCGGACCCGGCGACACCAGCGACGTGCCCGTCCCGTACACCGGACTCGGCCTCTACGACCCCGCCCAGGAAGCCCTCAACTGGTGACCAGCCCCGCACGCAACCACCACGCCCCCGCCGACACCGAGGCACCGCTGCCCGGCACGCACACAGTCGAGCCGGAGTGGCCGATCACCACCTGGCAGGGCTGGCAGCACTTCGCCACCACCCCACCCCTCACCCCGCCACAGCAAGGCGACACCCCACGCAGCACGGAAGAACGCCTCGCCTACCACTCCGCGTTCGTCACCGTCCGCACCCCCGCCATCAACACCCTCGCCACCCAGGTCCGCACCCTCATGCTCCTCGGCCGCCACCAGCAGACCACCGCCCGGCCCTCACTGATCGTCACCGGCCCCGCCGCGGCCGGGAAAACGACCGCCCTCCTCGAAGTCGGACGCACCTGCCACCTCGCCCACACCCGCAAACACCCCGCCCCGCCCGGACGCACCCACCAGCAGATACCGGTCGCGTACCTGCTGGTGCCGCCCGGCGCCACCGCGAAAACCCTGGCCACCGAATTCGCCCGCTATCTCGGCATCCCCGTCACCACCCGCATGACCCAGACCCAGATCACCGAGGCCGTCTGCCACACCTACACCGCCGCCGGCGTCCGCCTGGTCCTCATCGACGAGATCCACCGCCTCAACCCGCGCACGACCACCGGCGCGGAAGCCGCCGACCTGCTCAAAGACCTGACCGAACGCATCCGAGCGACCTTCGTCTACACCGGCATCGACGTCGCCTCAACCACGCTGTTCGCCGGAGTACGCGGCGCCCAACTCGCTGGCCGCGCCAGCCTCATCACCTGCGGCCCCCTCCCTGCCCGCCACGGAAACACCCGCCCCTTCACCGACCTCATCACCGACATGGAGAACGCCCTCGACCTCACCCAGCACACACCCGGCGCACTCCCCCGCCACGCCGCCTACCTCCACCAGCGCACCGCCGGCCGCATCGGCAGCCTCTCCCGCCTCATCCGCCAAGCCGCCATCACCGCCATCTGCGACGGCACCGAACGCATCACCAAGAAAACCCTCGACGCCATGCAACTCGACCACCTCGCCGAAGAAGCCAGCCGCCCCCGCACCCGCCAACCAGCCAGAACGGCATGATGCGGAGGTGAAGAAGAGTGCTGACACGCCCGCTGACGAGGCCTTCGCTGCTCTCTGCGGCCGAACATGGGAACATCCTGGTCCCCGCCCGCGCCGGCTACCTGGCAGGCGTCTCACCCCACTACGACGAGGTCTTCCACGACGTCGCGCAGCGAACCGAGCACATCGGCAGCCTCGGCAAGACGGACATCGCAGCCCTGGTCGTCTGGAAACGGCTCTCCGCACAAACCCGCTGGGTGACAGAACTGATGTCCCTGCCCGACACCCAGGTCCGAGCTGTCACCGAACGGGCCGTCACCGCCGTCCGCGACCACACAGTCCCGCGCAGCGAGGCCGCCCGCACGGGGCGCGGCATCATCTGGGAACTGCCCGGCTTCCGCACCGGCGACGCCCTCGCCTCAGCCATCCTCACCGCAGCAGCACCGCACCGGATGGCCGTCTACGACCGCCGCGTCCAACACGCCCTCGACACCCTCGGCCTCACCCTCACCCCCACACCGGGACGCTACGGCCGCTACCTCCAACTCCTCGACGACCTCATCGAGCACGGCGCAGCGCACGCTGCCGGCTGGACAGCACGCGACATCGACACCGCCCTGTACTGGACCGGCGCCAACCCCCACCTGACAGCAACGGCATAGCCCACCAGCAGACCCCGACCATGCAGCAAGCCGCTGACCAGCACAAACCCGCTCCTATCCTTTAGATACCGGAGCCCATCACCAACACCCCACCACCGTTATCAACGAACTCCCAACGACCGCAGGCCAGACGCCCCATCACCACTGCCGCCAGCTTCCCGTAAACACCGGAATCGTTCTCAGGGAACCACCAACTCCCCAGCTCAAGCAGCCCTCACCACACCAACTACATACCGACCGATGGCATCCGCACCGAAATACGCAAGTTGCGCATGCGGCAGTCGATGGGGCATGTCGGCTCTTGTTACGATAATGCCGCCGCGGAAAGCTGGTTCGCCATCCTGAAAGCGGAGATCGGGACGACCGTGTGGGAGACCCGCGAGGCTGCCCGGGCCGACGTTTTCCGCTACGTCGAGGTCGAGTACAACCGCAGCCGGCTCCGTCGGCACCCTGACTATGGGTACGTCACCCCGCTCGAAACGAGATCCCTGCTCAGGCAGGACCTCGCCCCGGCAGCGTAAGCATCCGCTGTCCAGCTCGCGGGGGGAACTTCACACTGTTCCACGCCGTCGCCTGTGACCGCGAGAAAACGGAACTGGCAGACATGGTGCAGAACTTGGTAACCGAGTGCTCGCAACATGGTGATCAACGGATGTACCGTGCCGTGATCTCTGTCGTTGCGAACCGAGTTACGATCCCGCCGATGGTCCAGCCGACCGATGGCAAGAAGACCGCCGAGACAACCGACCCCGAGCCCTTGCTCGCCGGATTCGCAGCACTCGGCGGGCATTGGCGGAGAAGATGAACGGCCAAAGACGGCGAGAGAGAACATGAAGATGAAAGTCCCCGGCGCGATACGGATGCCGCGCGTCTTCGGGCTGTTCTACGCGTCCTTCGCCATCTCGATGATCGGCGATTCATTCCGTCTTCTGGCTGTCAACGTCTGGTTGTTCGAAACCACCTCCGGTTCGATCGGTGCCCGGCTGCTCGTCGTACTGCTCGCCACACTGCCGGGCATGCTGCTCGGCGGGATCTCCGGTGTCATCGCCGACCGCTACGACAAGTACACCGTGCTCGTGGTGGCGGATCTCGTCCGCTTCGCCGTTGGCCTCGGCCTTGCCTGGTGCGCCGTCACGGAGAACGCAGCAGGGGCGCTCGTACTGGTCGCAGTAGGAAACGGCATCGCGGTATTCTTCTCCTCGTCCTCGTTCGCCCTCCTGCCCAGACTCGTGCCCGCAGACCGGCTGCCGCGTGCCAACGGCATGATGGAAACCGGCCAATGGGTAATGCAGATCGTCGGGCCATCGCTGGCCGCGGTGACACTCGCCTTCGGCGGCGCCGGCCGCGCCTTCCTCTTCGACAGTGCCACCTTCGCCGTCTCGGCAGTCATCCTGTGGGTCCTGCGACGAGAACTGACCGCAGCCCCGGCCACGGTCAATATGGGCACCGATAGGGACGACGTACCCGAGGCAGCCGACTCAGAAGGCGCCAAGGACGCGAAGCCCTGGGCGGACTTCGTCGACGGCATCCGGATCATCCTGCAAAGCCAGCCAATCCGCTCACTACTGCTCGCCTCGTACGGGGTGGCCTTCCTGACTGCTTGCACCAACTACGGGCTCATCTTCCTCATTGCCCGGACGTTGGCGTTGGGCCCATCCTCGCTCGGCTACATCTACTCCCTCAACGGCGCTTTCGCCGTGATGGCAGCCGTAGCGGTGACCGCCCTGGCAAAATCCACCTACCTCGGCAGGATCATGGCCCTGTCCATGCTGGGGCTATGTGTCGCCCAGGTGGTCATCGGCATCGCGCCGAACGTCTACGTGCTGGGTGTTGGCGTTGCGATCAGCGCCCTGTCCAACGCGCCATACAACGTCGCAGTCAGCTCGCTCTACATGAGCAGAATCCCGACCGCATACCTTGGGCGGGTTGAAGGCATCGACACGATGGTCGACAACTTTGCCAATGTACTCGGCTTCATCGCTGCCTCGTTGGCCGTCCTGTGGTGGAGTCCGCGAGGAATCTTCCTGGTATCAGCCCTGGCCGTGGCCCCATGCGTGCTCATTGCATTCCTCAGGGTGGCCCCAGCCAGTCGGGGCCCGGAAGCGCCGCCACACGGCGACGTCGAGGACATCGAAGTGAAGGCATAGAGCTCGTAACACGATCATGAGTGACAGCGGCCAGTTGGAATTCCCCACCGGCGGCCAGATAGGGGAGCTATCTGGCCGGCGACGATCGCGCAGCGTGCGGGGTTGTCTATGCGGTACGGGTGAGATCCATGATCCAGTTGGTTCGCCAGGTGGCTCCGCCGTCGTAGGAGAACGCTTGCTCCCAGCGCGGGCCGTCCGCATCGTGGGTGGTCCACTGAGCTTCTTCAGCGTTGCCGCTCCAGGGTGAGGATGGCCTTGGCGATTAACATCATGCGGTTGGGGCTGCAGCGGGATCTGCGGAAGATCCGCCAGGACTTCAGGCGGGCGACGCCGCGTTCGACGGGTGCCCGCGCTGTGGCCAGGGCTCGGTTGCGGGTCTTCTCGGTGGTGGTGAGTTCCTGCAGGGGGCGACGTTTGATGCCGGTGGTCAGCCAGGGGCTGGCACCCTGGTAGGCGAGATCGGCCACGATCGGGACGCCCTGGCGCTCGCAGATCCGGATGATCCGGTGGGTTCGGGCGGCGGTCCCGCTCGTTGCGCTTCACGCCCCATCACCCGATCGGTGGCCAACTCGAAGAGGCTCAATGCCTGCGATCATTCACGCGGCCGGACCGGCGATCACTCCTCGCCGGTCCGGCCGTCCGTCTTCAGCAGGCCCGGTGCTCTTTCGGCGAGCAGGTCCACGACCGCGCTGGTGTAGGCATGGGCCGTGGACTCGCTGATCCCGGCCACGACCCCACCCGCTACGCCTACGCGATGTACGGCAGCGAGGGTGAGTGGACGTACGTGCTGGAGAACGACCACGCCACGGCGCGCAGAGTTCGGCACCACCACCGGCCACGAGTCGGCGTTGGACGCGGCGCTCACCGCCGCCGGTGCCGTCTTCCCCTCCATCCCCGACGCCACCGCCAACGAGGTGACCGCCTACTACGAACAGCACGGCGCGCGCCTGCCCACCCTGGTGTTCACCGCGCTGGGCGCGTACACGGGGCTGAGCATCGACCAGGACGCCGCACAGGCCGGGGCCTCGGCCTGCTCACGCAGATCCGCGCCGGTGAACTCCAGCAGCGACTCTTCGGCTGCCCGGCGCAGCAGCGGCAGAATGTCGGTGGCGGGTTTGCCGCGGTGGCTTTCGGCGAGTTGCTCGAAGGCGTTCTGGTAGGAGGCGCCATGAGGGCTGGTGCTGTCTGCCAGCAGCCGGTCCAGGTGCTGGCCCTTCATTTCGATCTCGCCCATGATCCGCTCCTTCGTCCTGCGGTCCCGTCCTCATCGGGTACCTGCTTACGACGGTACGAGCGGGGTCTGACATTGATACTCGTAGCGGGTTCCGGTGGTCGTGGCTCAGGGTCTGACTGACGCCCTGCTGGGCTGTCCTGCAGTTGTTCTGTCCGGCTGCCGGGACCCGTTCTCATGGCTTCGGCCAGGTGGAGCATGACCTGATAGGAGCTTGGCCAGAGGCCCCCTCAATGTCCTGTCTGACTCACCTGGCCGGTGTCACCGCCGGCCAGGAAGGCAGCTCACAGGATGACAACGACGACCACGTCCGCCACAGGACAGGATGCGGTGTTCGGCGGAGTGGACTCCCATGCGGACACGATTCACGTCGCTGTCATCACCGACCGGGGCGGCCACGTCGCCGACGCCGAGTTCCCGACCACGGCGGCCGGTTACGCTGCGGCAATCGCGTTCCTGAACGCCCACGGCACAGTGACCGCCGTCGGGGTCGAGGGAACCTCCTCCTACGGCCTCGGGTTCACCCGTGCCGCCCGCCACGCGGGCCTCACCGTGATCGAGGTCAACCGGCCGGACAAGGCCGAACGGCGCCGGATCGGCAGTCCGATCCCATCGACGCCTACTCAGCAGCCCGCGCCGCGCTGTCCGGCCGGGCATCGGTCATCCCCAAGGACGACACCGTCAGCGGCATACGCACCCTCCACAACGCCGCCCGGTCCGCCGTCAAGGCCCGCACCGCCACCCTGAACCAGATCGTGCACATCCTCATCACTGCCCCGGACGACATCCGCGTCAAGTACACCGCCCTGCGCGGCAAGACACAGGTCGACGCCATCTCCCGGCTTCGTCCCACCGGCGACGGACCGCGCGTCGCCCTTCTGACCGCTCTGAAGACCCTCGCCCGCCGGGTCCAGGCCCTGACCACGGAACACGATGCCCTCACCGCCGCCCTGGACACCGCCGCCACCGAGCACAACCCCGGTCTTCGCGCCGCGTTCGGTGTCGGCCCCGACACCGCGGCCCAGCTCCTGGTGACCGCCGGAGGAAACCCCGACCGCCTGCGCACCGAGGCATCCTTCGCGGCGCTCTGCGGCGTCGCGCCCGTCCCCGCCTCCAGCGGCAGGACCAACCGCCACCGCCTCTCCCGAGGCGGAGACCGCAGGGCCAACGCCGCTCTCTACCGGATCGCTCTCGTCCGCATGTCCAGCGACGCCCGCACCCGGGAGTATGTCGCCCGACAGACCGCCGCCGGACGCACGAAGAAGGAGATCATCCGCCTGCTCAAGCGGGCGATCGCCCGGGAGATCTTCCGCTACCTCACCACACCCGTCACAGTCCCGGACGTCTCCGACCTCCGGCCCGCACGCCAGGCCAAGAACATCACCCTCACCACCGTAGCCGAGCACTTCGGCGTCTGGCCGGCAGTGATCTCCTGCATCGAACGCGGCACACGCCGCGACGACGACCTCGCCAGTGCCTACCGGGACTGGCTCACCACCGCTTAACCCCGGCGACCCAACAACTCCTCGGTTCTGAGAAGCTGTTGTCTTTCCGGGTGTGATCGACAGGATTCCGCTGGTCACGGATAGGTGCGGTAGACCCGTGGGAGTAGTGGCCTGTCAGGTCGTCACTCCCCGGGAGGTCTCGAATGCCGTCAGTCGTTGGACTACTGGAACAGCACGAGCTCGCTGCTCGGCGTCGGGTCGACGGCCTGCGTGAGGAGGCCGACCGTATCCAGGCCGAGTTGGCCGCAGCCGAGGAGGAATGGCAGGAGTGGGTGATCGCCCGGCGGCGGGTCGACACGGTTCTGGCTCCGGACAGCGCCGCTGACGCCGGGCCTCGGGCCGCCGCCGGTCCGCGGGATGCGGACAGGCAGCCGGTGTCCCGTGACGCGGCCAGACCGAAATCGCAGGTGCCGGTGTGGCGTGAGGGGATGGCCTCGTCGGTGCTGTCGGTCGACTACCAGCGCATCCTTCGCGCAGTCGCGGACCGTGTCCGTCTCGGGCAGGGGCCGCTGACCTGCCAGGAAATGGCCGCGGTGTTCGGCATGGACCTGGTGCCGGCGCGGGTGGAGTCATTGCGGTCGAAGGCGAAACGCCTGGTCGCCCGAGGCTGGCTGGCCGAGCCCACACCCGGCCGGTTCACCCTCGCCCCCGGTGTGGCCGGGCCAGGCGACGGGTCATGAGAGCGACCATCGACCAGTAGATCATCGCCTCGGCACTGGCGATACGACGCTCGAAGTCGCGGACCAGGCGGCGGCTTCGCATCAGGTGCGCGAAAAGGCGCTCGACGATCCACCGCTTGGGCAGCACCACGAACCCCTTCACGTTGTCGCTGCGCTTGACGATCGCCAGGACCAGGGCGAACGCGGCCAGGCAGTGCTCGATCAGACTGCCGGTGTAGCCGCCGTCGGCCCAGACCAGGGCCAGACGGTGGTGGGCGGTGGCCACCTGTTCCAGCAGGACGTAGGCGGCGGCGCGATCGCCCACATCCGCAGCGGTGACCATCACGCCCAGCAGCAGGCCGAGGGTGTCGACCACGACGTGCCGCTTGCGTCCGTTGACCAGCTTGCCGCCGTCGAAGCCACGGCTGCCGGCGCCGACCACGGCGTCCGCCTTGACCGACTGCGAATCAATCACCCCAGCCGTCGGCCGGGCATCGCGCCTTGCCCTCTCGCGGACCTGCCCGCGCAGCCGGTCATGGAACTCCCGGACCAGGTCGTGGTCGCGCCAGCGGCGGAAGAACGCATAGACCCGGTCCCACGGCGGGAAGTCGGCCGGCATCGCCCGCCACTTGATGCCGTTATCCACGAGATAGCCGATCGCGTCCAGCATCGCCCGGTGGCAGTACGCTTCCGGCTGCCCGCCCTGGCCCTGCATCCAACCCGGCACCGGCAGCAGCGGCCGCACCACCACCCACTCCGCGTCCGTCATGTCGCTCGGATACCGACGCTCTCGCAGGCGATTGTCGGCAGCGTTTCCGAACCGGTGAGCCAGACAGTCGCACTCCCGAGTACCCGCGGTGGACTGCACGGGCATCGGCACGCAAGACTGCGACACCAGGGCCTCCTGATGCTCGGTGATTCGACACCAGCAAAAGCTGTTCAGGAGGCCCTCCTCGCATGCGCCGAGCACCCGACGACCACCCAATCGGGACGGCCGGTCGAGCACCAAGTCCCCAGAGCATTACGACAAAAGCTACTTACGCGTCGGGGTGCTCCGGCAGGGCGAGCCAGTCCGACCAGAAGATCTCGCGACCGAGGAAGCGCGGCTGCTCGAACGGCCAGTCGGTGGCGATCCACTGCGGCACCAGCTCGTCGAGGGCCTGCTCGACCTTGCTGCCCACCAGCTCGTCCACCACCCACCAGGAGATCTCGCCGTCCGCGCCGGCCCTCTCCGGTGGGTCGATGTAGACGCAGCCGAGCAGAGCTGTCTCCGCCGCGTCGAACAGCGCGTAGTTGAAAGACTGGTGTGCGGCGATCTCCTTCTCGTGCCGCAACAGGTCGGCCTGGTCGGCCTCGTAGGTCATGGTGGCCGCGGGCCAGCCCCAGGCTGGGCCGAAGATGGTCCACAGCCGCTCGCGCGAACCCATCACAGCCGGATAGTCGAGCCGGGTGTCCGCCTCCCGGATCGGCCGCAGGTGATGACCACTGCCCGGCAGCGGTACCAGGACGGGATGGACGAAGTCATCGGGGAGCCAGCTCATAGCGCCCGACCGTAGCAGCGCGCGGCCGTCCGCTCCCCTGGATTTTCCCCGTATACCGCCAGGCCCTGCTCTCATGCCGGACAGTGCCCGCGATCACCCGATCGAGACTCCCGTTCGATCGACAGACTCCATGATCGGTATGGCAACGGCTTCTCAGGTGGTAGTCGGGCTTTTGGGGGGTCAGGGAACATCCATGTCGGATCGGGCGCCAATCCGCGTCCGTCCTGGATCCTTGGTCCTGGCGCCGTCGGGTTCTGGCCCGGCTTACGGTGGTGAGTGTTCCGGGCAGTTTCGCCCGGAACACTCACGACACCAGAGCAGCAGCCGGCTTACCTGGCGAGTTCAGCCGGTTCGTCCAGTCTGGTCAGCTTCCGCGGGTTTCTCACCAAGTAGACCCGGGTGACCTGCCCGTTCTCCACCACAAGGCTCACCGCTGTGGCCAGCTCGCCGTCGATCTCGATCCGGCCGGCAGGTGCGCCGTTGAGCCACACGGCCGTCGTCACGAGCGCGGCCACTTCCACCCGGTTCGTGCGCGCGAGCACCTTCGCCACGAGCTCGACCCCGTGGATCGGAGCCAGAGCGGCGGCCGCCAGCCCGCCACCATCGGCGATCAAGACCACGTCCGGCGCCATGACCTCCACCAGCTCCTGCAACTGCCCGGTGCGCAACGCGAGCAGGAACCGCTCCACCACGGCCTGCTGCTCCGACCGGCTCACCTGCACCCGCGGACGCCGGGCCGCCACATGCTCGCGGGCTCGCCGCGCGATCTGCCGCACCGCGGCCGCGGACTTCCCGATGGCCTCGGCGATCTCACCGTACGGCAGCTCGAAGACCTCGCGGAGCACGAACACCGCCCGCTCCGTCGGCCCGAGCGTTTCAAGGACGGTCAGCATCGCGATCGAGACGCTCTCCGCAAGCTCTACGTCCTCGGCGACATCAGGGCTGGTCAGCAACGGTTCTGGTAGCCACTCGCCGACATAGTCCTCGCGGCTGCGTGCCAACGTCCGCAGCCGGTTGAGCGCCTGCCGCGTGACGGTCCTGACGAGGTACGCCCGCGCGTCGCTCACCCGCGACTGGTCGACCTCGGCCCACCGCAGCCAGGACTCCTGCAGCACGTCCTCCGCGTCTGCCGCGGAGCCGAGCATCTCGTAGGCGACCGTGAACAGCAGGCTGCGATGGGCGACGAACGGGTCCTCGGTCATGCCGTCGACGCTACGCCGGACGTCTCAGGACGCGCGGCCAGCGGGATCTCGCAGGCATCGGAGTAGCCCTGCGAGGTGATCCCATGCGCCGTGTTGCACCTGGCCGCCAGGTTGGCGAAGCCGATGAACACGGTGAGCTCGACCAGCGCCGCCGGGCCGAGCCGGCCGAGCAGACTCGCCGACAGCTCATCGGTGACGGTCGTCGGCGTGTTCGTCATGGCCTCGGCGTACTCCATCGCCTCCCGCTCCAACGACGTGAACACCTCCGACTCCCGCCAGCGCGGCACTTGGCTCGCCTTGGCCAGGTCCAGGTTCTGGTTCAGTGCCGCGAAGTAGTTGATGTCGAGGCACCAGCTGCAGCCGACCTGTGCCGCGACGGCCATGTGCGCGAACGTCTTGAGGCTCGCGTCGGCCGCGTCCCAGGTGCCCACCTTGGCTGAGAACTCCTGGTTGGCCTCGGCGAGCTTGGGGTTGTTCCACAGCACCTCGTTGGGCTCGGGCACGGAACCGAGCTGCTTGATCAGGTTTTCGCGGAGCTCGGCGGGGAGCTCGGCCTTCGGGACGCGTAGCGCCATGGTGTTCTCCTTGGACGTTTGCCTGTTTGGCATGAAGACACCACCGGGCCCGCGAATGTGACAACCACCATCGCCACTGCGCATCGATCGTCAGCGCGCACAGGCCGACCCGCGGTCACTCTCAGTGGACGTTAAGTCCGATCTTTCTCGGTTCGTGATCGCTCGATCGTATGACTGATCGCCACGCGGGATGGGCGTTGGGCATGGACATGCTGGGATACAGGGCATGGACAGAGAGCCGTACCCGAGTGACTTATCGGACGAGCAGTGGTCGTTGATCGAGCCGGTGATCACGGGCTGGAAGCAGGACCGGGTGGCGCGGTCGGCGACCGGGGATGCAGGACATCGACGTCGAGATCGTCCGCCGCAACCCGGACGACAAGGGCAAGGGCTTCGTCCCGCAGCCCAAGCGCTGGATCGTGGAGCAGGTCAACGGGACCCTGCTGCTGCACCGGCGCCTGACCCGCGAGTACGACCACCGCCCCGACACCTCCGCCTCACGCGTCTACTGGGCCTCCACCTCGAACATGGCCCGCCGCCTGACCACACCGAGCCCTGCCTGGCGCGACGACCTCGGGCTCGCCGCGTGAACGTCACCGAACTCCTCGCCGGCCTCCAGGCCCAGCACGAGGCGGCCACCGCCCGCGCCGGTGAACTCCAGGGGCAGATCGAACACCTCACCGCCGCCCTGGCCGAGACCGCGGCCCGACTCGCGGAGCTGGACATCGCCCGGAAGGTCATCGAGCAAACCGCACCGGCAGTAACCGAACCCGACCCACCCCAGACCGAGATGAGCACCGCCTACCAAGCCATCGTGAACGCCTTCAACCAACACCCCGTCCAGGCATTCCGCGCCCGTGAACTGCACGAACTCCTCGACATGCCCACCGACGAGGCATCCGTCAACATCACCCGAAGCCGCCTCGCACGCCTCCTCCGCCAAGGCTTCCTCACCCAACCCGGACGAGGCCGCTACCAGAAACGGACTTAACGTCCACTCAGACGGCTTCCAGGACGCTGACGTAGTTGGCCACTGCCAGACCGCCCATGTTGTGTACAGCGGCGCGCCGGGCACCGGGCAGCTGCATGCCGCCCGCAGCGCCGGACAGTTGCATGGCTGCGAGGGCGATCTGGGAGACCCCGGTGGCCCCGACGGGATGGCCCTTGGCCTTGAGACCTCCGGAGAGGTTGACCGGCAGCTTGCCTCCCCGGTACACCCACCCCTCCTCGACCGCTCGGCGGCCCGCACCCCGCTCGGTCAGGCCGATGACCTCGTAGAGCACGAGCTCGGCGATGGTGAAGCAGTCGTGCACCTCGGCGAAGTCGAGATCGTCCAGGGATACGCCGGCCATCGCCGTGGCCCGCTGCCAGGCGGTGACGCTTCCGGCGAAGGCCACCGGATCGCGTTTGCCGGCGGGCAGGAAGTCGTTGGCCTGGCCGAAGCCGACAAGTCGGACCGGAATTGTTGCGGCGGACAGCGACGAGGCGGTGGTGAGGACCAGGGCCGCGGCTCCGTCGGATATGGGCGAGCAGTCGGTGCGGCGTAGCGGTGCGGCCACCACGGGGTTACGGTCGGAGACGGTCTGGCAGAAGTCCTCGCCGAGGTCCTTGCGGAGTTGGGCGTATGGGTTGAGCATGCCGTTGCGGTGGTTCTTGGCCGCTATGGATCCGAGGACGTCACCGACCGCGCCGTATCGCTTCTCGTAGTGGTTGGCCACGTCGGCGAAGAGTCCGGCGAACCCTGTCGTGGAGTGCTGCCCGGCCATTTCGTAGTCGGCCCCCAGGAGGGCCGCGCCGACCACGTCGGCTGTCGCGTGGGTCATCTTTTCGGCGCCGATGACCAGTACGGTGCGCGCGGTCCCGGCCAGCAGGGACTTGACGCCCTGGTGGAACGCGGCGGAGCCTGAGGCGCAGGCGTTCTCCACCCGGGTGGCCGGGACGCCCGCCAGCTCGTCGGAGGCCTGGAGCGCCAGGGACGAGGCGAAACCGAGCGGGACCATACCGGAGTTGAACTGGCCCAGAAAGACCTCGTCGATCTGGCCGGGTTCCACACCGGCGTTGCGGATGGCCTCCGCGGCCACCTGGACGATCAGGGATTCAAGGGTCTCGTCGGAGTGCTTGCCGAACCTGGAGTGCCCCCATCCGGTGATCAGTACGTCCTTGCCGAACTGTTCTGTCAGGCTCATGCCGCCAACGTCTCCTCGACCTCGTCACTCACATCGAATTCGGCGTCGGTGTGGTCCCGAAGCTCGCGCATCGTGACGCCGGGGGCAATGCGCCGCAGCAACAGGCCGCGTTCGGTCACGTCGAAAACGGCACGGTCGCTGATGATCCGGTCCACCACCTTGCGGCCCGTCAAGGGAAGGGTGCACTCCTTGACGATCTTGGGAGTGCCGTCCTTGGCGACGTGGTCGGTGAGCACCACCACGCGGGGGGTTCCGGCGACCAGGTCCATGGCTCCTCCCATCCCCTTGACCAGCTTCCCCGGGATGCTCCAGTTGGCGAGGTCACCGAAACCGGAGACCTGCAGGGCGCCGAGGACGGCGATCTTCACGTGGCCGCCCCGGATCATGGCGAACGACTCCGAGGAATCGAAGATGCTTCCGCCGGGCAGGATGGTGACGGTCTGCTTGCCGGCGTTGATCAGGTCGGCGTCCTCGTCGCCGTCGTAGGGGAAAGGTCCCATGCCCAGCAGGCCGTTCTCGCTGTGCAGGGTCACTCGCACCCCCTCGGGCAGGTTGTTGGCCACCAGAGTGGGGATACCGATGCCCAGGTTGACGTAGTCGCCGTCGTTGAGCTCACTGGCCGCGATCGCGGCCATCTCGGCGCGGGTCCATGGCATGGTGTGCTGCTCCTTCGTCCTTCTTTACTTGGCTGCGGCCGCCGCCATCGGCCGGGGCCTGACGGTGCGCTGCTCGATATCCTTGAGCCGGTCGTCCGCCCGCACGACACGCTGGACGTAGACCCCGGGGGTCACGATGTGGTTCGGGTCGATCGCACCGGTGTCGACGACCTGCTCCACCTCGGCGATGGTCGTCCTTCCGGCGGTGGCCACGACGGGGTTGAAGTTCCGGGCGGTCCAGCGGTAGACGAGGTTGCCGTCCGTGTCGGACAGGTGCGCCCTGACCAGAGAGACGTCGGCGACGATGGAGCGCTCCTGGACGTAGGTTTCGCCGTCGAACTCGGCGTGCGGTTTCCCTTCAGCCACGGGTGTCCCTACACCGGTCTTGGTGTAAAAGGCGGGAATGCCGGCGCCCCCGGCGCGCAGACGCTCGGCGAGCGTCCCTTGCGGATTGAACTCGACCTCCAGCTTCCCGGAGAGGAACTGAGCGGCGAAGAGTTTGTTCTCGCCCACGTACGAGGCCACGACCTTGGCGACCTGCCCGGCTTCGATCAGAACGCCCAGGCCCTTGCCGTCGACACCCATGTTGTTCGAGACGATCGTCAGGTTCTTGACTCCGGAGTCCCGGACGGCGTCGACCAGATCGACGGGAACTCCGCTGAGCCCGAACCCGCCCACTGCCAACGTCATTCCGTCGTGCAGCACGTCCTGGAGCGCTTCCGCGGCGCTCGTCCAGAGTTTTGACATGATGTTTCCCATCCTTCGAGGGGCGCGGCGGGGCCGCGCATGAAGCATCTGGTCTTGGCATGCAGCAACTACGGCCGCGGCGGGGGCCGACAGGCCCGACGCCGTTGGCGTCAGTTGTTGGCGGGAGGGAGGACTCGGCCCGTGCACTCCCCGAGCGCGATGATGCTGCCGTCGGGGCCGGGGGCGGTGGCCCGCATGCTGACCTCGTCGCCGTCCCGGAGGAAGGTGAACTCGCTGCCGTCCTTGAGGGTGAGCGGCTCCGAGCCTCCCCAGCAGATCTCCAGGAACGATCCGCGCTGGTTGCGCTCCGGCCCGGAGACGGTGCCGCCGGCGAAGAAGTCGCCCGCGCGCAGGCCCGCCCCGTTGACGGTCATGTGGGCCAGCATCTGGGCGGCGGTCCAGTACGTCTCGGCGAAGGGCGCCACCGAGATCACCTCACCGTTGAGCGAGATCTCGATCTGCAGATCGAAGCACCACGGGTCGGCATCGCTGTCGTCGAGGTACGAGGCGAGCGGGGTGTCCCGGGGCGGCGGCGCGACACGGGATCCCGCCAGGGCGGCGAGCGGGGTGACCCACGGCGAGATGGTGGTGCAGAAGGACTTGCCGAGGTTGGGGCCGAGAGGAACGTACTCGAAGCTCTGGATGTCCCGCGCCGACCAGTCGTTGGCGAGGGTGAGGCCGAAGACGTGCTGTTCGGCCTCGTGGAGCGGTACTCGGCCCTGCGGCACCGGGGAGCCGAGCACGAAGCCGACCTCGGCCTCGATGTCAAGGCGCCGGCTGGGGCCGAAGCTGGGCGGCCCCTCGGGCTCGGGCCGCATCCCTTGCGGACGGGGGAAGTCCGTCCCGCTGGGGACGATGGTGCCGGCGCGGCCGTGATAGCCGATCGGCAGGTGCTTCCAGTTCGCGGTGAGCGGCTCCATGTGCGGGCGGAAGATCTTGCCGACGTTGCGGGCGTGGAACTCGTTGCCGTAGAAATCCACGTAGTCGGCGACGGTGAACGGCAGGCCGAGCGTCACGTCGCTCAGGGGCACCGCCGTCGCGAGGATCGCGTCGGTACGGGCGGGGTCCAGGAACGCTGCCTGCAGCGCGCCGCGCACCTCGTCCCACACCGCCTTGGAGCAGGCCAGCAGCCCGTCCAGGGAGGGGGAGTCGGCGGCTTCCCGGGCAGCGGCGCTGACGTTCCCTCCGGCGAGGTCGAGCACGGCCGCCACATCGAGGACGTGATCTCCGAGCCGTACGCCGAGCCGAGGTGCCGCGTCCCCGGCCGTGAACGATCCGTAGGGAAGGTGCTCGACGCCGTTGCCGACGGTGCCCAGTGCCGCGGCGGCGCTGGTGGGGGACGGGGTGCTCATGCGGTGCCTCCATCAGGGGCGGGGAGAAGGGCTGGGTCCAGAAGGCCGAGATCGATGAGGGATTCGACCGGCTCGAGAATGCTGCAGGTGCCGAAGGACTCGAACGTGCCGCGCCATCCGGCGCCGGCCTCCAGGTAGGCGCGGCGGACCTCGCCACGGTCCTTGAGGGACAGCATCCGTACGACCTCTGCCAGGGGCGCGCCCTGCTGCGCTGCGGCGGTAGCGAGGGCGATGTTGAGGAAGCCGTGATGCGGATAGCCCGTTTCCAGCCCGACGTACCGGATGGCCCTGTGCAGTCCGGCCGTCAGCTTGTACGGCACCCGAGCCGCGACGGCCGCGTCGATGACCGCGGCGAGCTGCTCGGCAGTGGGAAACAGCGCGGCGTCGAGGCCACCGGTCCGGAACTTCAGCCGGGCCGGTGTTCCGCCGAGGGACGCGACCCCTCCCTCTCCGACAGCGTCACCGGAGAGCTCGACATGCACGGTGTAGGGGGACGTCGCCGCCAGGTCCACCGCCGCACGCAGTTGCTCAGGCCATCGCTCGTCGGTCTTCACCTCCAGGCCGCAGACCACGAGCCCTTCCGCGGGGTCGTCGGCGATGCGGCGCGCCGTGTCCAGTGCGCCGGGGGCCACGACCAGTCCGGTCCGAAGCGGTTCACTTCCGAGGTCGTGGCCGAGCTCGGTGCTCGTGGCCCGGGCGATTCGTGCGGCCTCGGGGACCCGGTCGACCGTCAGCAGGAGCGGTCCGACCAGCGGAAGGAGGGGCGTGGAACGGCGGGCCAGGTGCGCGCGTACGGCGTCCGGCAGGGTGGCGGATCCCGGCGGGAAGATCGCGGCGTCGTCGAAGAAGCCGGAGAATGCCGGGGCGGTCGTCGTCACGCGAGCCACCGCCCGCCGCTCCAGGAGGACGCGTAGGCCTTGTCCTCGGTCGCGAGGCCGGCCTCGCCCAGCTGCAGCGGCCGGAAGGTGTCGACCATGACGCCGGTTTCGTCGAAGTAGTCCTTGCCGAGGCTGGCCTCGATCGCGCCGGGCTGTGGCCCGTGGGGGTGGCCGCCCGGGTGGAAGGAGATCGAGCCGAGTCCGATGGCGGAGCCCTTGCGGGCCTCGTAGTCGCCTCCGACGTAGAACATGACCTCGTCGGAGTCGACGTTGGAGTGGTAGTAAGGCACCGGCACCGACTTCTCGTGGTAGTCCACCTTGCGCGGCACGAAGTTGCAGATCACGAAGTTGTCACCCTCGAAGACCTGGTGGACCGGCGGCGGCTGGTGCACCTTTCCGGTGATCGGCATGAAGTCGGCGATGTTGAACGTGTAGGGGTAGAGGCAGCCGTCCCAGCCCACGACGTCGAACGGATGGTGGGGCAGCGTGTGGATGGTGCCGGTGACCCCCGCCGGGCTCCGGTGCTTGATGTAGACGTCGACGTCCGTCTCTTCGACGTGCAGCGGCTCGGACGGGCCCACCAGGTCGCGCTCGCAGTACGGAGCGTGCTCGAGCAGCTGCCCGTACTGCGACAGGTAGCGCTTGGGCGGCGCGATGTGGCTGTTCGCCTCGATGGCGTAGAGCCGGACCTCCCGGCCTTCCTCCACGACCCATCGGTGCGTGGTGGCGCGGGGGATGACGACGTAGTCGCCCTGGCGTGCCGGCAGGGCACCGAAGACGGTCTCGACGACGGCCTCGCCGGCCTCCACGTAGACGCACTCGTCGCCGAGCGCGTTGCGGTAAAGCGGTGAGGTGCCGCCCGCGACGACGTAGGAGATGCGCACGTCCTCGTTACCCAGAACGAGACGACGCCCCCTGACGGCGTCGGTCTCGGCGAGGGTCGTGGCATCCGCGAGGTCGTGCAGCCTCAGGTGCCGGGGCAGCAAGGGAGCGTTGGGGGTGAGCGTCTGGTCGGGAAGCTCCCAGCGTCGGGCGCCCACGACCGCTGACGGGATATGACGGTGGTACAGGAGGGAGGAGTCGGAAGAGAAGCCTTCCTCACCCATGAGTTCCTCGTAGTACAGGTCCCCGGTGTCCGACCGGAACACGGTGTGCCGGACCGGCGGCACCTCGCCCAGTGAGCGGTAGTACGCCATCAGGCGCTCCTTGGTGATCGTCGAGCTGTGATGTGCCCCGATCTTGTGAAGGGGTCTCCTCGAGACGCAAAGCCTGCCCGGGCCCCTTGGACGCCTTGGTCGCGACGCACTCTTCGAGCCGGTTTCCCGCTCTCCGAGCGGGTGAGGCGCGGGATGCCGCGTCGGCGAGAATCCCGATCCGGCCGGGCAAGATGCTTCCACGTTGACATGGAAATGAAATGTTCGGCGTGCCAGAGTCGACGTTGGGCCCTCGTGACCAGGGCCGCAGCGCTCATCGCTGCCGCAATGCCAGGAGAGGAGGCCGATTCCGTGAGGACACGTGACATCGGCGACGATCCCCGGACGCGCCGTGCACGGACCGGCGCCGCCTCGGTCTTCCCGGTGCCGGCCCAGCGGCTGGCAGTGGTCGACCTGGGGAACGAGCTGCACACCAGGCCCCACGTCGGGGCGATGTCCGAGAGACTGAACTGGAGCGTGCTGCACCTGCACGAGGCCGAGGAACTGGGCTGGGCGCTCACGGTCAACCGCCCGGCTGCCGTGCTCGTCATCATCCCCGCGGACCTGCCGCCCGACCCCACGACCGTCGCACGGGTGCGCCGGGCCACGCGTGCACCCATCGCCGTACTCGCCGACGTCACCGGGCCCCAGAGCGTCGCGCTGATCTCTGCCGGAGCGGACACCGTGCTGTCCACCAGCACCCGGGAGGAGGAGATGGGCGCTCGGGTACTGGCGTTGGTGCGTCGGGCGGCCGAAGGCTCCGACGCGGGTGCCCGCTACCTTCTGTCCGGGCCGCTGCGCGTCGACCTGTGGCAGCGAGAAGCCACCCTCGACACCGAGCCGGTACGGCTGACCAACACGGAGTTCAAGCTGCTCGTCTGTCTGATGGAGGCCGGAGGACAGGTGGTCCCGGCCAGTCGTCTCACCTCCCGTGTGTGGGGGTGGGCCGGCGGTGACGACGGACTCAACACACTCCGTATCGGAGTCGGGCGTCTGCGGCGCAAGCTGGGCGACACCGTCCATGAGCCGCGCTTCGTCCTCTCGGTGCGAGGCTCCGGCTATCGGTTCGGTGGTCAGGTCACCGAGGTGGGGGCCCGGGAGGAGGAGCGGCGCACGTCCGAGACGGGCAGCGACCTGCTCCTGGCCGAGCGACTGGCCCGGCGTTGCGAGGAGCTCGCCAGCGCACCCGACGCCAGGTCCGCGGCGAGCCTGGTCGCCCGTTCCCTCGTCCAGGAAGGGACGGTCGATGCGATCGGCCTGCACCTGTTGGACGGTGATCGACTGCAGTTGGTCGCCCATCACGGGTTCAGCGCCGCCTGGCAGGAGGCTGCCCAGGAACTGCGTCTTGCCGACTCCGGATTCGCCGCCGTCCGCACGCTCACGGCGGAGGAACCGGTGCAGTTGCGCCGCTTCTCGACCAAGGCGGGGTATGCCCGCACGGCGGCGCTGGCTCACGTGGAGTTGCCCGGCACCTACCTCTTCGTCCCGCTGCGCAGCGGTTCCTCGGTGGTCGGGGCGATGGGCCTGCACCGTCACTCCTCCGAGCCCTTCGGCCCGTTGAGCATCACCTACCTCAAGGCGGTGGCGGCTCTGTGCGGTGTGTGCCTGAGCGCACGCTGGCGTACCACTTCCACCTGATACCGGCTCACCCTTCCCGATCCGCCCTTGCCGGAGAGCCGGCGAGGCCGAGATCCCACCTGGCCGCACCCGGGCGCGGTCGTGGGCTCTGCGATGCTGGGCACATGATGCCCCAGAAGCCGGAGCCCGACGTCACCGACCTGGACTTCCAGTCCTTCGCCGAGTACGCCCACGGGCGCACCAGCGAGCTCGTCGACGACGCCGATCTCGAGGCCGCATCGCTGGTGCTCACTCTCCACCGCGCGGCGGGCACAGTCGTCTACGACCTGGAGTCGACCGTCCATCGGCCCGCCGGGTGGAGCTGGTCGGGCTTCCGCCTGCTGTACGTGCTCTGGGTCTCGGGGCCGCTCGAAGCCCGGCACGCGGCCCGCCTCTCCGGCATGAGCCGGCAGAGCACCTCGACGCTGTCCAAGACCCTCGAACGCCATGGACTGCTCACCCGTGCCCCCCGGCCCGACGACGGCCGGTTGATCACCTATGCGCTCACCGCCGAGGGCGAACAGCGGGTCCGGGAGGTCTACCGCGCCCACAACGACCGCGAACGGCTGTGGGCGCGGCTCCTGACCTCCGATGAGCGTGCCGCGGTCGTGAGCGCTCTCGGCAAGCTGCTCGCAGCCGCCGACGACCTCGAAGTACGTCGCCGCGCCGACTGACCGCCCTGCCGCGACCCGTCCCGGTGACGGGCGCCGGCGAAAAGCTCTCCGGATCCCCTTGCCGGACGTGACGCTTCCCCCTACGGTCTTCCCATCCAAGGTCATCAAAGGTTTTATGACCTTCCGGACCTCATGACCTCTACGTGATGGAGCCGCCATGTCCAAGCCGTTCGCTTCCACCGGTGAGACCAGGGTCAAGCAGCAGACCCTGGAGGTACTGGCCGACGGCGTCTACGCCGTCACCGCCGAGGGCGATCCCAACTTCGGCGCGGTCGAGGGAGAGGACTTCCTCGTCTGCTTCGAGGCACTCGCCACACCGACCGTCGCCCGCAGGACCCTGGCGATGGTGCGTGAGCACACCGACAAGCCTGTGCGCCACCTGGTCCTGTCGCACTACCACGCGGCCCGCGTCCTCGGAGCGAGCGCCTTCGAGCCCGACGTGATCATCGCCCACGCCCAGACCAAGGCGTTGATCGAGGAGCGCGGCAAGCAGGACTGGGACTCCGAGCAGGGGCGTTTCCCGGTGCTCTTCGAGGACCCCGACTCCGTCCCCGGACTCACCCGGCCGGATGTCACCTTCACCGACGGGCTGTCCATCGACCTCGGCGGCGACCGGGGCGAGCTGCAACTCCTCTTCCTCGGCCGGGGGCACACGTCCGGTGACATCGTCGCCTGGCTCCCGCGCCACAAGGTGCTGTTCGCGGGCGACCTGGTCGAGACCCAGGCCGCGCTGTACACCGGTGACGCCTACCACCGGGAATGGGCCACCGAGACCCTCGACCGGGTCGCGGCCCTGGGCGCCGAGGTGCTGGTGGGCGGCCGGGGCGTCATCGCCCGAGGCCGGGACGAGGTCTCCGCGGCGATCGCCCAGACGCGAGGCTTCCTCACCACGTTGATCAACACCGTTCAGAGCGTGCACGCCCGGGGAGGCGACCTCAGGGAGGCCTTCGAAGCCGCCCACGGCGCACTCGAGCCGCAGTACGGCAGCTGGCCGATCTTCGAGCACTGCCTGCCCTTCGACGTCGCCCGGCTCTGGGAGGAGCTCTCCGGTGGCGAGCACCCGAGCGTCTGGACAGCGGAGCGCGACCGTCAGGTCTGGGCCCAGCTGCAGCACTGAGGACGGGACGACACCATGACCACCACCGACAGAAACCGGATCGACGCCCCCGTCGTCGTCATCGGCAACGGCCCGGTCGGCCAGACCGCCGCCCTGCTCCTGGCCCACTGGGGTCTGTCCACCATCGTGTTGGACCAACGTCCCGAGCGCGATCCGGTCGGCTCCAAGGCGATCGCCCAGCAGCGCGACATCCTCGACATCTGGGACACCCTCGACGGAGCCGGACGGCAGATCGCGCAGGAGGGGCTGACCTGGAGCCGTGCTCGCACGTTCTACCGCGAGCACGAACTCTTCTGCACCGAGTACACCGACGACGGCAGCGTCTTTCCGCCGTTCGTCAACCTCTCCCAGACCCGCACCGAGCAGGTGCTCGACGAGCGGATCGCCGGCCAGCCGCTCGTCGAGGCGCGTTGGGGGCATCGGGTCACCGACCTGATCCAGCATCAGGATCACGTCGAGCTGCTCTGTGAGACCGCCGACGGGAACGTCACGGTCCGCGCGGCCTACGTGCTGGCCTGCGTGGGCGCTAGAGGGCATGGCCTGCGCGAGCGCCTCGGAGTGGAGTTCGGCGGCCGTACGTTCGGCGACCAGTTCCTCATCTGCGACATCCAAGCCGATCTGCCCGGCTGGGAACGGGAGCGGCGCTTCTACTTCGACCCGGAGTGGAACCCCGGGCGCCAGGTGCTGATCCACCCCTGCCCCGATTCGACGTACCGGATCGACTGGCAGGTGCCCGAAGAGTTCGACATGGCGGCCGAGGAGAGCGACGGCCGGCTCGACCGCCGGATCCGGGCTGTGATCGGCGACCATGCGTATCGGATCGTCTGGAAGTCGGTCTACCGGTTCCACTCCCGGGTCGCCGACCGGTTCCGGGTGGGTCGGGTGCTCCTGGTGGGCGACGCCGCCCATCTGGTCTCCCCGTTCGGCGGCCGGGGCCTGAACTCAGGGGTGCAGGACGCCGAGAACGCCGCGTGGAAGGTCGCCGCGGTCCTGCACGGCATGGCTGGGGAGGGCCTGCTGGACAGCTATCACCACGAGCGGCACGCCGCGGCCCTGGAGAACCTCGCGATCACGGGAGCCACGATGGAGTTCCTGGTGCCCCAGACCCCCACGGAACAGGCCCGGCGGCTCGACGTGCTGGAGCGTGCCGTGGCCGAACCGGCCGCCCGGGCGCAGGTGGACTCGGGGCGACTGGCAGAGCCGTTCTGGTACGTCGACTCGCCACTGACCACCACCGACCCGGCGCACCCCTTCGCCGGTCGCCCGCCGAAGGGATCCGTGCCGGCACCCGGACCTGGCGTACTGGTACCTGACATCCCGGTCACCGATCCCGCCACGGCCAGGGCTACGCGCCTGCGACTGCTGGCGCGCAGGCGTTTCACGGTGGTCACCGGCGACGGGGTGAACGCCGCCGCGCTGCACCGGGAGCTGCTCGACCTGGGCCGTGCCGTACCCGTGCACCGCAGCACGGACCTGGCCGAGGGCGGCGCCGCGAGGCTGGGCATCAAGCCCGACGAGGTGTGGGTGATCCGCCCCGACGCCCACCTGGCCGCCACACTCACCAGTCCCACCGCGGTCGAGGTGAACGCCGCCCTCACCCGGGGCCTCGGAGCCGCTGTCACCGCGCTTGCGCAGCCGCCCCGGCCGACATCCTCCCGGGCCTGACACCGAGCTGTTGAACGCCATAAGGACGACGCAAAACAAGAAGGAAGCCAAAGAAACTGATGAACTTCACTCACGAGACGCTGCCGCAGCGTGTCGTCTTCGCCGCCAGCTCGGCCGCAGAGGCCGTAGCGGCGGAGGTGGCGGCACTGAAATGCAGCAGGGTCATGCTCATCGCCTCCGGGCGGGAAGCCAGCTTGGTCGACCCGATCGCGAAGAAGCTCCCGGTCGTGCTCCGGCACGAGGACGTCGTGATGCATGTGCCTGTCGAGGTAGCTGTCCGGGCGCGCGAGGCCGCAGAGACCTCGGGAGCTGATGTCCTGGTGTCGGTTGGCGGCGGATCGACAACGGGCTTGGCGAAAGCGGTGGCCATGACAACCGGTCTGCCGATCATTGCCGTTCCCACGACGTACGCCGGGAGTGAGGCGACCAGCGTGTGGGGCCTGACCGAGGGTGAGACGAAGACCACCGGTGTGGACAACAAGGTTTTGCCGGCCTCGATCGTCTACGACGCCTCGCTGTTGACCAGCCTGCCGGGAAAGATGACTGTGGCCAGTGGGCTCAACGCGATGGCGCATTGTGTGGACTCGATGTGGGGGCCGCGGTCGGACCCGATCGATCGGGCGTTGGCGCAGGAGGGCATTCGCGGCCTGGCGGAGGGGCTGCCGGTGGTGGCAGCTGACCCGGCGAACATGGCGGGGATCGAGCAGACGCTCTACGGCGCCTACCTGGCCGCGGTCGCCTTCGCCTCCGCGGGGTCGGGGATGCATCACAAGATCTGTCATGTGCTGGGTGGGATGTTCAACCTGCCGCACGCACAGACGCACGCTGTCGTACTCCCGTATGTCCTGGCCTTCAACTCACCCAACGCAGCTGACGCTGATGTCCGGATCGCGACCGCATTTGGGTCGCCGACCGCCACTGCGGGCCTCGCCGCGTTGCGCAAGACCCTCGACGCACCAAGGGCGCTCAAGGACTTCGGCATGCCGGAGAGCGGGATCGAGAAGGCGGTTGCGCCGCTCCTCAGAGCGATCCCGGTCAACAACCCGACCCCAGTCACTCACGAGAACGTCACCGCCCTTCTGCGGGCGGCTTGGGAAGGAAGCGAACCCGCATGAGCCCGACCGACGCCCAAAACCTTGCTGTCCAGCGGATCGAATACGCCGAGGCCGAACAACAGACCCCGTGCCGGCCAGTCAAAGCGCGCCAGGCGGAGATTGAGGAGGACGTACTTCAGCGTGTGATCCGCTCCTTCGACGGCTGTGCCGATCCGCGCCTGAAGCGAGTCATGGTTTCGCTGGTAGAGCACCTGCATGCGTTCCTGCGCGACGTGCGGTTGACCGAGGAGGAGTGGGGCGAAGCGATCAAGTTCCTCACCGCGGTCGGGCACATCACTGACGACAAGCGCCAGGAGTTCATTCTGCTCTCCGACACCTTGGGCGCCTCGATGCAGACCATCGCGATCAACAACGAGGCGTACAAGGACGCCACCGAGTCAACCGTGTGGGGCCCGTTCTTCGTCGAGGGTTCCCCGGAAATTCAGAACGGCGAGGACATGTCCTTCGGAGCCGCCGGCCAGCCGTGCTGGGTTGAGGGCACCGTCACCGACACCGAGGGCAACCGCCTCCCCGGCGCTCGGATCGAAGTGTGGGAGGCCGACGCGGACGGCCTGTATGACGTCCAGTATGCGGACGGCCGGGTCGCCGCCCGCGCCCACCTGTTCGCCGACGAGAACGGCGCCTATCGCTTCTGGGGCGGCACGCCGACGCCGTACCCGATCCCGTATGACGGCCCGGTGGGCAAGATGTTGCAGGCCGTCGGTCGCTCGCCGTACCGGGCGAGCCACCTCCACTTCATGGTCACCGCACCTGGGTGCCGCCGTCTGGTCACCCACATCTTCGTCGCCGGTGACGATCTGCTCGACAAGGACAGCGTCTTCGGGGTCAAGGAGTCCCTCATCAAGGACTTCGTCGAGCAGTCGGCCGGCACGCCCACACCTGACGGACGGGTTGTCGAGGGCACCTGGACCCGCACCCGGTTCGACATCGTCCTTGCCCCCACTGGGTCGTGAACGCTCCTTCCCTCACCGAGGTCCAAATCGCCGAAGCCGCTCTTTGTGCCGCAATGGCTGCGGGCGACATCTATGCGCTGACAGACCTACTTCCTTCACACCAGCCTGCGCTACAGACTCACCAGAGGCTTGTGGGACACCAAAACCGAATGCCTTGTCAAACTGAGCGATGGAATACCTCGACATGTCCTCGACGGAGGTCGGTGCCAGTTCGGTTGGCGACGTGGTATTCCTGTGGGTCCACGTCAACGCCCGTGTCTCTGCACTGGTCGGCCAGCGTCCGATCTACAACGCGTGCGTCACAGCGTGGATGAAGGATGTAGGCCGTTGTTTGAGCGCCTCGCGCCTCCAGGCCCTCGGCACACGAGGCACCCTTGATCCCGCGACACGACCACAAGCCCTTGCTATTCTACGATGCATGTCATACAAGCGTTGACGATCGGGTTCCGAGCGTTGGCGGAAGAGGTGAGCATTGCCAATGGCGACCAGGGCAGGATTGCTGACAAGGACACCGCTACGCCGATTCAGCGTGATGGAAGACGCCGAGTTGGAGGCCCTCGAGGCGAGCGCCCCGGCTTGGCTCACCGAATGCAAGTTCAAGACGCCTCGCCGTCAACTTGCCGCCATCACGCGAGCGTCGCTTTCGGCGACCACGCTCGGACCAGTGAAGCTCGTCTACGCCCACACCGTCGGCAGCGAGTTGGCCGTCGATTTCACTCGACAAGAGTCCAACTACGTCGTGAGCTTCGCGCTTGCAGGCACCAACCAGGTGACTGTAGCCAATGAGCAGGCGCTCTGCTCGGCCACGCGAGCGGTGATTCTGTCGCCGCAGATGGTCGCCGGCATGCACCTCAGCGACGGGTACGCGCAAGTGCACGTCGGCATCGAGCGTTTCGCCCTGGACCGGAACCTCGAGCGGATGCTCGACAGGCCGGTCACCAAGCCGATCCGGTTCCAGATAGACATGGACCTGACCCGACCCGCCCTCGCATCCTGGGTCAGGGGGGTCAAGGTGCTGCTGGAGGATTTGGATGAAGCCTCAGGCCTCAGCGCCGTAGGAGCAGAGGCCAACCCGTGGCCAGACTTCCTCATGACGGGGCTGCTGTTGGCCCAGCCGAACAACTACTCGGAGTGGCTCAACCAAGGACAGGTCAATGGATTTCGCCCCCAGTCACTGAAGCGCGCGGTCGAACTCATCGAGCAAGAGCCTGCCGGCGATCTGTCGTTGAGTCGGCTCTGCTCGGTGGCGGGGGTTAGCGCGCGGGCTCTGCAGCGACATTTCCGCGAGTACGTCGGCCTGTCACCGCGAGAATACGTGCAACGGGTTCGGTTGGAGCATGCGCACAACGACCTGGCTGCGGGGGCGGGGAAGACGGTCGCCGAGATCGCTTACCGCTCGGGTTTCACCCACGTGCCTCGCTTCGCCGGCGCATACCGGGAGCGCTATGGCGTCCCGCCGTTGGTGACTCTGCGTGAGTCTGCGACCCGGTAGGACAGCCCCCGCGCATGCGCGGCAGTGCGTACTGAGCGGGTGAGTCGCATGGGGGACCGCGGAGCCGCTCTGCTGATCAGCAGGCAGCAAGTCGTAGGGACAAGACCGCAGGACCTGCCCTGACCAGGGCAGGTCCTGCGGTCTTGTCCCTGGCAAGTCCACTGCGTTCCGGCCCACGGGCAGTGTCATCGCCCCCCCACACACAACTGGGGTCGCATTACGGATCGGCACGTCGCAACGCGGATCGGAGGTTCATCCAGACCCTCCTAGCGTGAGACACCCAACACATCCCAGAAATAATGGAGCACACTCGATGGGCGCCATCAGCGACGACACGAACGGCATCAAGTTCGTACACCAGTACGGTCTAGGTCTGCACACCACCGACCGGGTGCCGGATGTGCACAACCCCACCTGGCAGAAGCGGCAGATCGACGACTTCGTCGAGTTCGCCCAGCTCGCCGAAGAGCTCGGATTCGATGGTCTGACCGTCACCGAGCACCACGCGCCACTGATGACCTGTCCCTCGCCGCACCTGCTGATCGCGGCGGCGGCCGTGAAGACCAGCACGATCCGCCTCGGCACGGCAGTCACGATCCTGCCGCTGTACAACCCCATTCGGGTGGCCGAGGAGGCCGGCACCCTCGACCTGCTCAGCGGCGGTCGGTTCGAGCTGGGCATAGGACGAGGCGCGCCGGGCGAGGCACGCATCGCGCTGGGGCGCGACCTCAGCGAAGCGGATCTCAAGGAGGCATGGCTGGAGTCCCTCGAGCTCGTCCGACTCCTGCTCAGCGAGCACGACGTCACCTTCGATGGCAAGTACTTCAAGGTCACGAGGCCGACCTCGATCGCCACCCGCCCGCTCCAGGAGGAGTTCCCGATCTGGCTGGCATCCGGCAGCCTCGAAAGCATGGCGGTCGCCGGCGGGTACGGCTGGAGCGTGATGCGCAACTTCGGCACCGACCAGTCCCACAAGGAGGCGCTTGACTACTACCTCCAGGTCTCCAACGAGCACGGTCACGATCGGTCAGCGGCCAACATGATGGTGGAGCGCTTCATCGCGATCGGCGAGACCGAGGCCGAGGCTGAAGCCAACTGTGACGTCTTCGCCAACACGTTCAATCAGTTCATGGCGCACTACGCCTCCAACGGCCGCTCGGTCCCCAAGAGCGACGGCGAGTTCGCGATTGACAAGAAGAAGGACCGCCCTGCACTCACGGTAGTCGGCACGCCGGACCAGATCATCGACCAGCTCCAGGAGGCACTCGACGCAACCGGCGCGCGCCGCCTGCTCGTCGAGACCTTCACCCCCGACCAGACCCGCCTGTTCGCGCGGGAGGTCATGCCTGTCCTGCGAGCGCGCAATGCAGGCTGAGTCCAAGCCCGTGACGAGCGCTGTGCGCCTCGCCCAGCAGGGGTATTTCTGGGTCGGCGTCACGTACCAGGAGAGCGAGGGTCAGACGCTTGTCGACGGCACACAACTCTTTGTCGACTTCCAGGTGCCGGAGGAGCAGACGCAGGCTTACCCGGTCGTCCTGATCCACGGTGGTGGGGGCCAGGGCCTGGACTGGATGTCGACTCCCGATGGCCGACCCGGCTGGCGGACGCTCCTGCTCCAGCGCGGCTTCTCCGTCTACACCCTCGACCGCCCGGGACAGGGCCGTTCCCCGGTCCGTCCCGCTATCACCGGCCCCTCGCCGATGCCCTCCTCGGTGGAGACGCTCGGCGTCATGTTCGCCGGAGCGAACAACCCCGAGCACACCCAATGGCCAGGCACCGGCCTTGCGGACGACCCCGCACTCGCCCAGCTCCTGGCCTCCCAAGGACCAATGCCCGACCTTGCGCACGACCACGAGCTGATGCGGAGGCGAGGAGCGGAGCTCCTGGATCGGATCGGTCCGGCCATCATCATCACCAACTCCGCCGGCGGCCCGGCTGGATGGCTGATGGCCGACGAACGGCCCGACCTTGTGCGGGCCATTGTGGCACTGGAGCCGCTGGGTCCGAGCGGGCCGTTCCCGCTCCCGTGGGGGCTCGCCGCCTGCCGGATGAACTACGACCCGGCACCGTTGGCCGCCGCAATCGACCTGATCAACGTCCAGGCCACCGACTCGGAGCCTCCGATGCGACTGCAAGCCGCCCCACCCCGTCGCCTGCCGGGCCTCACCGACACGCCGATCGCGATCGTCACCGGCGAGCAGTCCTTGGCCGGGCCCATGGACGCCGGCACTGTCGCCTTCCTGCGCCAAGCCGGGTGCGAGAACGTCGACCACCTTCAACTTGGTGACCTCGGGATCCACGGCAACGGCCATCTCATGATGCTTGAACGCAACAACGACCAGGTGCTTGACGCCGTCATCGCGTGGGTCAGCGAGCACGTCGTTCTCACGCCCTAGGCCTTCCTCGACCACGCGTCGACCGTCCCGTCCGGCGTGACGCCGTCACGCCGGACCGTGAATCCATGAAGGACACATCCCTATGAACTTGCGCCCGTTGTCGGCCGACCCGACCGAACTGCGACATGCCTTCGCCTGCTTCCCCAGCGGTGTCGTGGCTGTGTGCGGCTGCATCGAGGACGAGCCTGCTGGCATGGCCGTGAGCTCCTTCACCTCGGTCTCCCTCGACCCCGCCCTGGTGTCGGTCTGCGTGCAGAAGACGTCGTCGACGTGGCCCTTCCTGCGGGACCTGCCCCGGTTGGGCATCAGTATTTTCGCCGAGGACCAGGCGGCGGCCTGCCGAGCCCTCGCGGGACGGGGCGACAGGTTCCGCGATGTTGGGTGGAAGAGGACCGTCGAAGGTGCGATATTCATCGACGGTGCCGCAGCCGTGTTCGACTGCTCGGTCTACCAGGAGATCGACGCCGGCGACCACGTGATTGTCTTGCTCAAAATCGAGGCGCTGCGGGCGGACCGTGCACGGCTGCCCCTCGTGTTTCACCACAGTGAGATGGGACGACTGGCCAACGCCCGCGGCCGCACCGCTCAGGGACTCCCGTTGCTGTTGGTCAGTGAAGGTGGTGCGGCGTTGTTTCCGCCCGTGTGCTCGTAGGACGAGCCATCACGAGCCCCGTCTCGGTCGCGGGCCCCGTTGTCTCCACTGCGGCGAACGCCGTGCTGCACCTGGCGGGACGGTCACCTTGCGAACGACCGCCGAGGTCCGGGTGCCGGCCTTCTTGGCGCGGCGGGTCTGGTGCTTATCGGCTTCGGCCGTCCGCTTGTACTCGTCGGCATTGCAGCCGAAGAGCTTGCCGGCCGTCTGGCCGCCGGCCTGGTCGAGCTGGAAGCGATCAATATGGGAGGCCTTGAATTTTAAGCTGCACCGGTGACCGTCGGCGTATTGGGGGACCGTGCCGTTGGCCTCCAGCTCGCCCATGAGCGTCCATTGGCCGCGGCTGAACACCTTCCCGGGATTCGTGGTGTCGGACACGACCTCGACGCCGATTCCCTCCCGACGCCCGGCGCGGACGACCTGCGCGTACCGGACGACCCCTCTGCCGGAGCCGGGGCAGCACGTGGTCCTGGACATCGGCGATCATGTCGGGAATCTCGAAGCGGTCAAACCGGTCACCGCGGACAGCTGGAGAAGTCCTCGGCGATGCCGAAGCTGGCGGGATCGTCGAGGATTGCCAGAAGTAGGGCTGTCGAGTCGAGGCCGAGGCCGTAGGAGAGCGACTTGTGCGAAGCTGCGCGGAAGGCTGCCAACGTGTCCGCGGCTACCACGTCCGCCGGGGTGCGGGAGGGCGTCGGCGAGGTGGGTGCGGGGTCTCGTCGAGGTGGTGGTCAAACAGGATGAGCGAAGTCATGAGGGTGCCTATGAGCTGCCAGCGGTGGTGAGGTGGGGGCGATGCTGGGGCCGGTGCGGCCGTCGTCGCCGTTGATGGTACGGGGATTGCCGGCGGCATCCCGGTACTCGACGAGGCTGAGCCGGGCCAGGGAGGCGCTGGTCGGCCAGCCGACGGCGGCCCGCTGGGCGTCGCTCAGGATCCCGCGCCGGTGATGAAGTACGGTCCGACGCCACTTCTTCTGGGCGGTCCCCGGAGGCAGCCGGTAGCGGTCGCCGTCGTTGCGGTAGACCAGGTCGTCGTCCAGGTAGACCTGGAGCGTCGCGGCGCTGACGTTTCCTATGAGATGGCCGTCGGGATGCAGGCACGCAGCCCGAAGGTGCTGGGGTGCGGGAGGGTACGTGCTGATCATCGCGGTCCCTCCAACGCGGGGAACTGCCCTGGGAGCAAAGCGGCCACCTGCATGCTTTCCGGCTGGCTGGCCGACCGGCGGTGCGGCAGCCGTCAGGGGCCCTCTCAGCTCGTCGCGGCACGGGGGTTCGTCCGCCGACACTTCGGGCAGCGCCACATCAGCCCGGCCGAGACCGCTGCCGTGACGATCGCGCCCTTCTGCTCGGTGTCGGCAGCGGCAAAGGGGTCTGCACAGCAAACGGATCTGTCCACCATCGGGTTGGACCTGCGTCCCGAGCGCAATCCGGTCGGCTCCAAGGCGATCACCCAGCAGCGCGACATCCTCGACATCTGGGACACCCTCGACGGAGCCGGACGGCAGATCGCGCAGGAGGGGCTGACCTGGAGCCGTGCTCGCACGTTCTACCGCGAGCACGGCTCTTCTGCACCAAGTACACCGACGACGGCAGCGTCTTTCCGCCGTTCGTCAACCTCTCCCAGACCCGCACCGAGCAGGTGCTCGACGAGCGGATCGCCGGCCAGCGGCTTGTCGTGACACGCTGCACCGGGAGCTGCTCGACCTGGGCCGTGCCGTGCCCGTGCACCGCAGCGCGGACCTGGCCGAGGGCGGCGCCGCGAGGCTGGGCATCAAGCCCGACGAGGTGTGGGTGATCCGCCCCGACGCCCACCTGGCCGCCACACTCACCGGTCCCACCGCGGTCGAGGTGAACGCCGCCCTCACCCGGGGCCTCAGAGCCGCTGTCACCGCGCTTGCGCAGCCGCCCCGGCCGACCTCATTCCGGGCCTGACACCGAGCTGTTGAACGTCACCTGCAATCGACATGTCACTGAAATGCATTCCGGGTCACAGTGATGCCCATCGGTGACGACGATCACGTCGAAGGGTGGTGGGGCATTGCGTCACCCACCACCCCTCGGTCAAGCAGACCGGCGTCCCCCTCCTCCTGAAAGGCCGCACAGTGACTGCTACCCCACATGCCACGGGTGCTCCCGATGCACCGTCGCCGGCCGCGCGGCTCGACCGACTGCCGGTCGGCCGGTGGCACTGGAAACTCACCGTGCTGGTCGGGATCGGCGCCTTCTACGAGTACTACGAGGTCTTCCTCGGCGGAGTGCTCGCCGCGGTCCTCGGCCCGATGTGGCAGCTCAACAGCTTCGAAACCGCCAGCCTCATCGCTTCGGTGTTCCTGGGCATGTTCTTCGGCGCCCTGACCCTGGGGCGCCTCGCCGACCGAATCGGCCGACGGCGCATGTTCCTCATCAACCTGACCATCTACCTGATCTTCAGCCTGGTCGCCGCTATCTCCCCCAACCTCTGGGTGCTGGTCGCCTGCCGCTTCATCGCCGGCATCGGCGCCGGCGCGGAGGCAGCCCTCATCCCGGCGTACCTCGCGGAGTTCATCCCGCCGCAGCGCCGAGGCCGTCACATCGGCTACGCGTTCACCATGGCCTTCATCGCCTACCCGGTGATCGCCCTGATCGGAGCGCCCCTCGCGGAGAGCCACTTCCTCATCGAGGGGTGGCGCTGGCTGTTGGTCATCGGTGCCAGCGGCATCATCGCCCTGCTCTGGTTCCGTCGTGGTCTGCCCGAGTCGCCGCGCTGGCTCGCCTCGGTCGGTCGCCTCGACGAGGCCGACGCCTTGGTGACCAAGATCGAGAAGGAGATCGCCGCCAGTACCGGAAAGCCGCTTCCGCCCGTGCCGGTCACCGTGTCCCAGGCAGCCGCGCACCACGGCGAGGACCGAGCACGGGTCTCCGACCTCTTCAAACGCGGTGCTCGCAGAGCCATGATCGCCGTCGGCGCACTGTGGACGCTCAACGTTCTCGCCTACTACGGCTTCAGCTCGCTCACCCCGCTCCTGCTGGCCGACAAGGGCTACGACCTGAAGAGCTCCCTGCTCTACACGGCTGTCATGGCGATCGGATACCCGCTCGGAGCGTTCACCGCCGCACTCATCGCCGAACGGTACGAAAGGCGGACCGTCTGCATCGCCACCGGTCTGGGCACAGCCGCAGCCGGCCTCTTCTTCGGCTTCGGGATCGGCAGCCTGATGATCATGGCCGCGGGCTTCGCGATCGGGTTCCTCTCCAACGTGCAGACCAGTTCCATCAACATGTACGGCTCGGAGGTCTTCCCCACCAGACTGCGCACCACCGCGATCGGGCTCTGCTACGGCACCGGACGCCTCTGCGCCGTCGCGATCCCCTTCCTCGGCATCGCGATCCTGGACAACTTCGGAGGCACAGCCGTCGTCCTGCTGTCCGTCACCCTCTACGTCGTCACGGCCGTCCTGGTCTGGATCTTCGGCCCCAAGACCACAGGCAAGTCCCTGGAGGAGATCACCGAGGAACACAGGCCGAGTTCGCCGTCCGTCGCGACGGTGGCCTGACCGCCCGACAAACTCTCCACAGCGAGGAGCCCTGGTGTCCCCTACGGAACAGCTGATCGACTTCGTGCGGTCGACGCGACTTGACGAGATCGACCTCGAAGCCCGACGCATCGTCCGCACCATGATCACCACTGTGCTCGGCACCACGGTGGCCGGAGCCGGTGAAGACGGGTGCCGAGAGCTGAGAGGACTCCTGCTCGAGAACGGTGGTGCCCCACAGGCCACCTCACTCGTCCACGGAGACCGCCTGCCGGCCGCCTCGGCTGCGCTGCTCAACGGAGTCATGGCTCGTGCGCTCGACTACTGCGACGCCATGGAACCCGGCCTCCACCTCGGCTCCTCGCTGGTCCCCGCCGCCTTGGCCGCCGCCGAGTTCCGCGGCGGGGTCAGCGGCGAGGAGTTCGTCACAGCCGTCGCGGTCGGCGCCGAACTGGGATCGCGGCTCAACCTGACCGAGGCCCTGTACGACGGTTTGGACCCGACCGGCGTCGTCGCCCCGCTCGCCGCCACCGCAACGGTCGGCCGCATCCTCGGACTGTCGGGAGACCAGCTACTGGCGGCCCTCGGCCTGGCCTTCAATCGCGCCGGCGGGAGCTTCCAGAGCAACGTGGACGGCTCCCTCGCCGTGCGACTCATCCAGGGCTGGGCCGCCGAGGCAGGCGTGACCTGCGCGCTCTGGGCCCTGCGAGGGCTCACCGGCCCCCACAACTTCCTGGACGGCGTCTACGGGTACACCCACCTGTACGGGCGGGGCCAGGTCGACGCAACCACCTTCGTCGAGGAGCTGGGCGATCACTATGCGCTGACGGGGACGATGTTCAAGAAATACCCCAGTTGCGGCCTCACACAAGGGGTGACCGAGCTGGCCCTGCAGGCTCGCCGGTCGGGAATCCTCGCCGATCGGATCGACCGGGTCGAAGTAGTGCTCCCGCCGTACGCCTACCGGCTGGTGGGGCATCCGTTCGCACCCGGCACCAACCCGAGGGTCGACGGCCAGTTCAGTGCTCGGTTCTGCGTCGCCAATGCGTTCCTCCGCGGCTCCTCCAGGTTGGAGCACTTCACTCCGACGGCCGTGACCGGGAAGGAGGTCGGTGACCTGGCCGCTCGGGTGCACGTCACCGCAGACCCTGCGCTTGACACCCGAGGCCACAGCGCGGCTGACCTCATCGTCGTCAGCCAGGGTTCCGAGCAGCGTTTCGGGCTCGACATTGCGCCGGGCTTCCCGGGGAACGCCCTCTCCCAGGGCTATCACGACCGCAGGTTGCGAGACTGCCTGGCGGCCACGGCATACCCGCTCCCGGACAGTCGGATCGAGAAGCTCATGGAGTCCTTGAAGGCCCTGGAGGAACTCGACGACGTCACGGATCTGGTCGCGGACCTGATCAGCCCGGAAGCCGACGCCGACAGAACGGCCTGAGCATGGAAGTTCCTTGAGTCGTCGTCTCCGGCACCATGCCTCTGCCGATGGATCGGCCGGGGCATGGTGTCGGGACCGAGGTATCGTCGGTCCTTGTTTTCGCAGATGATCCGCCGAGTGTGACGCGACTTCTGACGGACGTGGGGACAGCCCCGCAGCCGCCGGCCCGGCCAGGACCGGCCTCCTGGGAACTCGGGGCGGTTCAGTCCCGGTCGGCCGCCCGAGGACCCGGCCGGACGCGGTCGCCGGGGATAAGGCGTACTCCTCCCGCGCCAACCGCGCCCACCTGCGCAAACGAGGGATCAAGGCGGTGATCCCGGAGAAGAAGGACCAGGTGGCGAACCGCAGGAAGAAGGGACGCTCCGGCGGCCGCCCGGTCAGCCACGACACCACGCTCTACCAAGACCGCAACACCGTCGAGCGTGCCATCAACAGGTTCAAGGAATGGCGGGGGCTGGCCACCCGCTACGACAAGACACCCGAGAGCTACGCCGCAGGACTCCACCTGCGGGGAGCCGTCCTCTGGCTACGCAGCCTGCCGACCCTCCCATGATCTGAACTCAGAACAGGCCCTAGCTAGCGCTCGGGCCACGGCTCTTTGTGCCCCATGGACCTGGACGAGACGTTCGAGTGCCCTGGCTTCATTGAGGGACTCGAGGTCTTCATGCTGAAACCAAGTCCTGACTCCGGAACGTCTGTTGGTTCACCTGCGCCGGGCATCCTGCCCCTGTGGGGAGTTCCGGAGCCAGTTACGAGGGGGGACCGAACCGATGACGCACACCCGTACCCGCACCAGATCCCGTAGCCGAGACCGTGGCCGCAACCGCCCGTTGTCCCTGGCGGGGGTGGCCCTGGGGGCGCTGCTGATGCTGACCCTTCAGGGGTGCCAGGACGCAGACTCCGACGCCACGAACAAGCCGAGCCCGACCGCCTCGGCCACGTCGGCACCGGCCGAGCCGAACGCGGAGGAGCCGTCGCAAGCGCCCAGTCCCACCAGTCCCACCTCGGTGGGGGACCCGTGCGCGCTGGTGACCCAGCAGGAGGCCGAACGGCTCGCCGGCACACCGGTGAAGCCCGGCAACGTAGTCGACGAGACCTGCACCTACGTCGCACCCGAGTCCGGGCCGACCGCCCAGGTGGAGATCTTCGCCGGAGAGTCGGGGCAGAACTACTACGACGCCGAACGCCAGCTCGGTCACGAACTGAAGCCGCTCGACGGCATCGGTGACGAGGCGTATCTGGAGGACGGTTCGGTCTTCCTACGGGTGGCCGAGGAGTGGGTATCGATCCGACTCGTACGCGGCAACCCGGCGGCGGAGAACGATCAGCCGCTGACGGACCTGGCCCGCACGGTGGCCACGCGCCTGTGAACCGGACCGCCGGCGTACGACAACAGCCCCCAGATCAAGGCAAAATCCGGGGGTCCTTGTCGTACGCCGGCATGCCGTCATCGTGCCCTGCGGCTGACGACGGTCGCGGTCGCCGCCGCCCAGAGGAGCAGCAGCGGCAGCGACAGATAGAGGACCTCGGTGAGCAGGGCGCCGCCGGCCAGTTGCTCGGGCTGATGCTGGACCGCCTGGTGGAGGCCGGCCTGCTCAAGGCCGGGGGCCGGCAGCGTACCGACGCCACCCATGTGCTGGCCGCGGTTCGCAGCCTCAGCCGCCTGGAGCTGGTCGGGGAGACGCTGCGGGCCGCTTTGGAGGAACTGGCCGAGGCCGCCCCCGCCCGGCTGACTCCGCTGATCGAGCCCGAGTGGGCCAAGCGGTACGGACGCCGGGTGGAGATCGGCAAACTACCGGGCGGGAAAGCGGCCGTGACCGCCCGGGCCGAGGAGTTCGGCCGGGACGGACAGAAGATCCTCGCCGCCGCCTGGGCCGCCAGCGCCCCACCCCACCTGCGGCTTCTTCCTCAAGTGGAGATCCTTCGCCAGGCCTGGTTCCACCACTACTTCTGGGACGTGGACGGATCCCTGCGCTGGCGGGACGGCCACGCCCTGCCGCCCGCCTCGCTGCGGTTCGACTCCCCCTATGACACCGATGCGCACTACTGCGTCAAACGAGACATATTCGTACCTCTTCGTGGCGCTTGCGCTGCCCGGCGGTCAGCCCGCCCCCGTCTGGATACCGCATGTCTCCGGCGTACCAGTCACGGTGGACTCCGTCACCGGGTTCGACGAAGAGACCTCAAGACGCCGAAGTCAGTAACCGCGGCACGAACGGCTGCAAGCCGCGGCCGATAGACCGCGGCCCTGTGCCGTGTCGGCCGCACCCGGTGGTCGGCCGACCGCCATGAGTCGTCTCCGCGTCCCAGGACGGCATCTCAGGGCATCCCAGGGACCTCTGTTTCCGCAGTTCAACAGGGGTGGGATCGTTCCATCGTCGCAGGTGTGGCGGCAGGCGTTGTGTGGATCCCCGCCGTCCTCGAAGCTGTGGGTGTCGCACCGGCCGAGGCAGAACGACCGCCCCGGCAGCAGCACGGCAACGACACCTACCCTGCGCCTGCGTACCAGGACACCTGTGTGCCCGAGTACTCAAGGCGCGGCGTTCGGCTCCCCACGGCGCCCGCCGCCACACGCCGGCCCCGGGGCGAAGACACCGGGCCGACTCCTGTCCGATGGGGCAGTCGGGCCGTCCTGTCTCTCGAATCGGACGCGGACGAGATGGCGACAAGTCGGCAGGCGCCTTCGGCACGAAAGCCGGAATCGGCCGAGAGTAACCACATACGGACCAGAGAAGGAAGACGCACATGAACAGGAAGTCCTCCGCACACCGTCGTCCGGGCCGCCGCGCGGCCGTCGCCGCCGGCCTCGTCTTGGCTGTCGGACTCGGTGTGTCGACACAGGTGTCGGCACAGGCGTCCGTCCATGCCCCCGCAAAGGCGTCCGCCGCCGCATCGCAGTCGGTCAGCGGCACGTTCGGCCAGGCGGTGACCCGGGTCGCCGACTTCTACGGCGCGTACATCGACGCGAAGGGCGACTACGCGGACCCGGACGTCACGCTGGCCACGGCGCTCCGCAAGCACTACCTGACGCCCGACTTCGCCAAGCGGCTGGCGGCGTGGGAGAAGAAGAATGGGGCGGACGGCGTCCTGCGTGCCCAGAATGTCCCGGCGCAGTGGACGGTGAGCGACAACGGCGCCGTGGGTAACGGCCATGAGGTCATCGTCACCCTGGCCTTCGGCAGTGGGGAGACGACGCAGAAGACCAAGCTTTTCGTGCTGGTGGAGCGGTACAACCACATCAGCGACATCGCCACCACGAGCGCCCGCTGACGGCGGAGCGGTGCCCTCTGCCGGAAGTCTGGGCAGCCGACCGTTGCTCACGCAGGACCCGCCGCCTGCCCGGACGCGTTGTGTCATGACCGGGCCGGCCGCACGGCTCTGGCCCGGGCGCCTTCCGCGGGGCCGTCGAACGCACCAAACCTGGTTCCACGGCTTCCGATGCCTGCGCATCCGCTGGGAGAGACGCGACGACAACCACGAAGCATTCCTCGGCCTTGCCGTCTACCTGATCACTCACCGCCACGTGAAACGGCTCTGTCAGGGCTTCTAAGAGTCGACGGGCACCCATTGACGCACACCGTCGCCGTTCGTGCCGTACCAGTAGTGGGGCAGGCCCTTGATGCTGTTGGTGCGGAACGGGCGGCCGTGGTCGTCGATGCGGACCGTGCCGGTGCGGCCCTGGGAGGACCAGTCGAGTTCCAGGTACCAGTCGCAGTCGTAAGCCTCGGTCGTCGCGGTGACCAGCAGCACCTCCGGATCCTCGGCGGAGACGCGGTAGGGGAACTGCACCGCAGGGACGGGCTTTCCGCTGTCATTGCCGGGGCCCGCGTGGGCGATCGGGCGGTTGACGTCCAGGTCAACGGAGAACTCACGGGGCGCCAGGTCGCTGCCGCAACCCTGGCCCATGGCGTACACATTGCCGGTGACCGGGGTGCCGCGGCTGACGATACGGACCTCGAGAGCCTCCAGGACCACGGCCGTGGACGACTTCCCCTGCACCGAGATCTGCACCCTCGTTTGCCGCCCGGGCACCGCCCCCTGCGTCGCCGCCCACACCCCGGCGTCCTGCTGCACCGGCGGCGGGGGCACCTGGGCCGGCTTCTTCGCGATGACGTAGTCGTGCCCGCAACCGCCCTGCCAGATCTGCGAGTCGGCGGTCCAGGCGAGCGGCACACCGGTCGACACCGGGGCGTCGCTCTTCGTGTCCGCCGACGGTCCGCCCTTCGACTCGGGGCTCCCCGAAGCCCGTACTCCTGCGGAGGGCGAGGCCGATGAACGACTGGAGGAGGGGCTGGTTGCAGTGGCAGAGGGGCGGTGTGACGTACCGGTTCCTGTTGTACGGGACCGACCGGGGGCCTTGGCGGAGTTGTCGTGAGACCGACCGGCCGACAGCGCCGGCAGACTGCCCAGCGTCACCAGCAACACGGTCACCGCGGCGGCACCGACGGCGGTGCGGCGACGGCGGTACCAGGGCCGTCCGGTCGAGCGGGCCGCATCCCACTGGGCCGTCGGCTCGGGACTTCCCGGTCCGGGAGCGCCGGGAATGGGCGGCCAGGCATCGGGTGCGCCCGTGTCGAGTGGTGGCGGTGCACCGCTCGTGCTGCCCCCGTCACCACCGATGCCGTCCGCGCCGTCACCCACGCCCTGCACCGTCCGGATGTCCGGACCCGAAGCCCGCTCGCCCCCTGCCTGCTCCAGCGCCCCCTCGGCCTTTGTCGGCTCCGCTGTCTCCTCGACCCGTGTCGGCTCCGTCGCCCCCTCACCCGCCCGAGACCGCTGTCGTACCGCCACCGCGAGCAGCCACAGGCGGTGCAGTTCGAGGCGTTCCTCCGGTGTCGCCCCGCAGAAGGCGGCCAGACGCTCCACCGGGGCGTAGACCTGCGGGACCGCCTCGCCCGCGCAGTAGCGGTGCAGCGTGGAGGTGTTCATGTTGAGGCGCCGGGCCAGGGAGCCGTAGCTCCGGTCCGTGCGGTCCTTCAGTCGGCGCAGCAGCGCCGCGAACTGCTCGACGTCATCCCCGGTCGACACCGTCCCCCGTCCTCCCACATGTCCCCCTATCCCAGGCGGTCCATGTAACTGCACGTCAGATGGGCTGGGTTGGTTCCACCCTCGCCGGACGGACGTCCGGCGTTGCGCCGGGCCGCCGTGACGGCTGACGCTCTTGGTGTCACACCGACCAAAGCCGGACCGACCAGCCGGCGACGGGCGACTTCCCCGAAGGGCATCCCGATCCCGACGGCGCGGCCTGGCTGTTCGAGCTCCTGACAGACCCGGCTCACGAAGCCTTTCAGGCATTCGCCGAGGACTACTACGAGACCGCGGCCGACCTCGAGGCCGTACGTCACGTCTACAGCCTGCGCCCCCTCGACCGGGCCTTGATCACCAGCCTCAACCCCACGGCCTCCGTCAAGGACGTCGTCCAGGAGGCCATGGCCATCGGCTACTCCGTCGACCCAGCCCTGTCGCCCGAAACCAGCTGACATCACCGCCGGGCGACAGACCCCTTGCCGCGCGTCAGACCCACTCCACCTCGGAATGGAGGACACTGTGGGTGCCGATTAATCATCCGCCCTGATCAAGCGGCATGTTGGTACTCGTGAAGGATTCCGCCGAGTCGATCTCGTCGGTGAACCTTCAGGTGCGCGATCTGTCCTGGTTCGGTGATCGGTTCGGGTAGCGGACGGAGCGGAGCCGCTTGCCCCAGTGTCCGGTACGGGCGATGCTCGTTGTAGAAGGACTCGAACTCGCGCAGCGCGTGGAGTAGATGGCGCTGGTCCCATATGAGGGTGCGGTCCAGCAGTTCGCGGCGGCAGGTCTGTATCCAGCGCTCTACGGTCGAGTTCATCCGCGGCATATCGACCATGATGGTGAAAACGACGGAGTCCCCGGAGACGGTCTCGTCGGACACCCCAAGGCGGGTGACGAGCGAGGTGTACTTGTAGTCGAGTTGCCAGGTGCTGTTCGCCTTGTATCCCTGCAGGGTCGTGGGATAGCCCCGGGCGTTGACCCGCACCTTGCCGGTTTTGTACTTCCAGGGATAGCCGTCGTCCAGCGGCGCGAGGTCACGAGCGAGAGACCCGGTCCGCCCCGAGGGCGGTGAGAACGACGGCTCGGGGTCAACGGAGGCCGAGGGCGTCTGCACCGTGTCCGTCGGCGTCGGCGTCGGAGAGGAGGCAGCGGACGACGGCAAAGAAGCGGGTGTCCCGGAGGGTGACGCGGCCCCGCCGGCCGTGTCGCGCCCGTTGGTCGCCCAGACCCCGATCGCAGCGCCCCCGCCAGCCAGCAGCACAACAGCACGCCGGCGGCCCGGCCTCGCCCCCGGGGGAAGTCCGGGTGGGCCGGACGGCATGGGGGGCGGTGTCACGTGGTGCAGAGCGGCACCACTCCCGGATGACACCGGGACCAGGACGCCCGACCCGCCGGCTTCCTCGAGTACGGCCAGACGCGTACGGCAGTCGTCCAGCTCGGCAGTCAGCTCGCCGCGGCGGTGAACGAGTTCGTTGCGACGCTCCGCCAGGAGCCGGCCCTCCTCCTCGAGCTGGTGCTGCCTGTCCTCACTGTCCGGGCCCACCGGAGGCCAGGTACGGCGGATCTCCTCCTCCAGGTCCGTACGGGGCTGGTTCTCCCGCGCACGGCGACCGCTGCGACAAGCCCGAGTGCCGCGACAGCAGCATCAAGGGCACCGTCTATCGGTCCGTGAAGACCGTCCGTACCGGCAGCCGCGCCGATGTCGGAACCTTCCTGCGCAACGCCGCCACCGCCCTGGACCGCCCGGTGGAGCACGCCACGAAAGCCCACGGCGCCGGCATCGACCGCGTCCGCACCGCCATCGCGGTGGGACGGGAGCTGGAGCGCCGGATACCGGAGCGGGTGACCACCGCCTGGTGGAAGGAGGAACGCGGCGAGCGCATCTTCGTCGACTACAACCAGACGGCCCGCGACCGCACCATCGCCTCCGCCTACTGGGTGCGCCCCCGCCCGCACGCCCCGGTCTCCGCGCCGCTGCGCTGGGAGGAGATCGACGACGCCGAGCCGTGCGACTTCGACATCAGGACGATGCCCGCCCGGTACGCGGAGGTGGGCGACCTCCACGCCGACATGGACGAGCACGCCTTCCGGCTGGACGGCCTGCTGGAGCTGGCGGCCCGCGACGAGCGGGAACACGAGCTGGGGGACCTGCCGTACCCGCCGGAGTATCCGAAGATGCCGGGCGAGCCGAAGCGGGTGCAGCCCAGCAGGGCCCGGCGCGAGGACGGCGCGGACAGCCGGGGGGCCGACGACGCCTCATGAGCACCGGCGGGCTGCCCAGGGCGTTCGGTGCTCACACGGGAAGCCGCGGCACGCTGTCGAGGAGACGGCGGGTGTACGGGTGCGCGGGGGCGCTGAGCACCTGCGCCGTCTCTCCCTGCTCGACCACGCGGCCGTGTTCCAGGACGGCGGTGCGTTCGCACAGGGACGCCACGACCGACAGGTCGTGGGAGACCATGACGACGGTCAGCCCCCGTTCCTGCTTCAGCTCGGCGAGCAGATCGACCACGGCGACGCGCGTCGTGACGTCCAGCGCGCTGACGGGCTCGTCGGCCAGGAGCACACGTGGATGGCACACCGTCGCACGGGCGATCGCGATGCGTTGCCGCTGACCGCCGGAGAACTCGTGCGGATAGCGCCGCGCCGCGTCCGCCGGGAGGCCCACCCGCTCCAGCGCCTCGGCCACCTTCGGGGCCGCCGTGGCCTTCGAGTCGAGGCCCAGGGAGCGCAACGGCTCGGCGACGATGCCGCCGACGCGTCTGCGGGGGTCGAGCGAGGAGTACGGGTCCTGGAAGACACACTGCACGCTGCGCCGGAAGCGCCGCATCTGCCCGCGGTCGCGCACGTCGAGCTCGGCTCCGTCGAAGCCGACGGTTCCCCGGGTCGGCCGGTCCAGGCCCAGGAGCAGCCGCAGCAGAGTCGTCTTGCCCGCGCCGGACTCGCCGACGAGGGCGAGGCTGTGGCCGGCCTCGACGGTGAGGGAGACGTCCTGCACGGCGGGGGTGGCACTTCCCCGGTGGTGCAGCCGGACATCCTTCAGTTCCAGTACCGACGGAGGTGTCATCGGGCCTCTCCCAGGTTCAGGGCGGACTCCAGCCGCCGGGCACTGCCCACCAGCGCCTTGGTGTAGGCGTGGCCCGGTGAGCGGACGAGGTCGAGAAGGGCGCCCTCCTCCACGGCGCGGCCGCTGCGCATGACCAGAGCGCGGTCGGTGATTCTGGCGACGACGGCGAGATCGTGGCTGACGAAGAGGACGGCCATGTCGCGCTCCCGGACGAGCGTGTCGAGCAGGCCGAGCATCTCGGCCTGCACGGACACGTCGAGCGCCGTGGTCGGCTCGTCCGCGATGAGCAGCTTCGGGTCGCAGGCCAGAGCCATGGCGAGCGCGACCCGCTGGCGCTGGCCACCGGACATCTCGTGCGGGAAGGACCGGGCGATGCGGTCGGGTTCCGTCAGCCGCACCTGCTCCAGGGCGTCGACGACGGCCCGACGCAGTGCGGCACCCTTGAGCCCGCGCCGTCTGCGCAGGGGTTCGGCGACCTGGCGGCCGGCTCGCATCAGCGGGTCCAGGGCGGTGAGCGGCTCCTGGAAGACGACGGCGGCGTCTCGTCCGCGCACGCGCGTGAGGTGCTTCTCACGCGCGCCGACGATCTGCGTCCCGGCGAGTTCGATACTGCCGGTGGCCGTGATGCCCTCCGGCAGGAGGCCGAGGATCGCCAGCGCGGTCAGCGATTTCCCGGAGCCCGATTCGCCGATGAGGCCGAGCCGTTCGCCGCGCGCGAGGCTCAGCGAGAGGTCGTCCACCAGCGTGGTGCCGTCCGTGGTGCGGAGGGTGAGGCCGCGTATGTCGAGGAGGGTCATGCGCGCCTTCGCCGGGTCGTCGGGTCGAGGGTGTCGCGCAGGCCGTCCGCGACGAGGTTGACGCCCACGACCAGCAGAACGAGCAGGACGCCGGGGGCGAGCGCGCCGGCCGGTGCGGTGGTGAAGGTGGCCTGCGCCTCCTGGAGCATGCGGCCCCATGAGGCGTGCGGCGGTGGTGCTCCCAGGCCCAGGTAGGAGAGGCCGGCCTCGGCCAGCACGGCCAGCCCGAACTGCAGGGCCAGGTTGACCACGAGGGTGGGCCAGATGTTGGGCAGCACGTGCTGGGCCACCGTGCGTGGCCAGGACGTGCCGGAGGTGCGGGCCGCGGTGATGTAGTCCTGCGTGAGGACCCGTTTGACCAGGATGCGGGTCAGCCGGGCCACAACCGCGCTCTGGGCGAGTCCGATGGCCAGCACGGCGGCGCCGAGGGTGGCCGAGTGGGCCGCGACGATGAGCATCGCCAGCAGCAGTGTCGGGAAGGCGATCAGGATGTCGAGGAACGCGGAGACGGTGTCGTCGAGCCAGCCCTGGGCGAAGGCCGCGAGCATTCCCAGCAGCCCTCCGAGGGTCGCGGCGATCAGGACGGAGCCCAGCCCCGCTTCGACGGCGATCCGCGATCCGATCATCACCTGGGTGAACAGATCGCGTCCGAGTTTGTCGGTGCCCAGCAGATGGCCGGCCCCGGGGCCGGTGAGCCGTCCGCCGGAGGTGTCGTCGACGTCGTACGGGGTCCACACCAGCGAGAGGAGCGCGAGCAGCGCGATGGAGCCGGCGAGCACGCACCCGGTGAGCAGGGTGTACGAGCGCACCGCGCGGCGTCGCGCGACGAGGGCTTCGGTCATCGCAGGCCTCCCGAGAGGCTGCCGCGCAGCCGCGGGTCGACGATCCGCTGCACGAGGTCGGCGAGGAAGCCGATGAGCAGCACGGCCAGGGTGGAGACGAACAGCACGCCCTGCACGACCGGGTAGTCGTGCTGGGCGATGCCGGTGACCAGCATCGAGCCGAGGCCGGGCAGCGCGAACACCGACTCCACGACCACCGCGCCGAGCAGGGTGGAGGCCAGCTCGATGCCGAGGACGGAGACCACCGGCACGGAGGCGTTGCGGAGTCCGTGCCGCCACATGGCCTGCCCGAACGAGGAGCCCAGCGAGCGCGCCGTGCGCAGGTAGTCGCTGCCCAGGACGTCCAGGGTCGCCGAGCGGACGTACCGGATCAGCGACGCGCTCATCACCAGCGCGATGGTCACCACGGGCAGCACCAGCGACCGGATCGCCTCGCCGGGCAGCGACCAGCCGTCCAGCGGGAAGCCGCCGGCCGGCAGCCACCCCGCGTTCAGCGCGAAGACGGCGATGAGGATCATCCCGAGCCAGAACACCGGTATGGCGATGCCCAGCTGCGAGACCCCGCTGAGTAGACCGCCGTACCAGGTGTGCCGCTTGTACGCGGCCACGAATCCGGCCGGCAGCGCGATCAGGACCGCGAGGACGAACGCGGCCAGGGTCAGGGGGATTGTCAGGTCGAGCCGGGAGACCACCTCGGGCCCCACCGGCAGCGCGCTGATGAACGAACTCCCCAGGTCCCCGCTCGCCAGCTGCCCGAGCCAGTGCGTGAACTGCTCGGGCAGCGGCTTGTCGGAGCCGATGGAACTCCGCGCCGCCGCGATCTGCTCGGGACTCGCGCCCACCGCGGTGAGGGCGTTGGCGGGGTCGCCGGGCAGCAGGCGCAGCAGCGCGAACAGCACGATGCTCGCAAGCACCAGCGACACCGCGAGGAAGAGCGAGCGGCGCAGGAGGTACCGCGTCATCAGCTCTTCTTCTTGATGTCATAGGCGAAGAACTGGGAGTTGAGACCGTTGAGCGGGTAGCCGGACAGCTTGGTGTTCGCCACCACGATCTGCGGGTAGAGGTAGAGCCAGTCGCTGGCCGCGTCCTCGGCGGTCTTGCGGTTGACCTTCTTCAGGAGCGCGGTCTGCTCGGCCTCCGTGGTGGCCGCCTCGGCCTGCTCGACCCAGCGCGTGACCTGCCGGTCGTCGTAGCCCCAGTAGAAGTCGGGGTTGCCGTACCAGACCAGGTCGCGGTCGTTGACGTGCTCCTGGAGGGTGGCCGTGAAGTCGTGGTTCTGGTAGATCTTCGTGTACCACTCGTCCGGCGTGATCGTGTTGATCGTGACGGTGACGCCGATCTTGGCCAGCTCCGACTTGATGAAGGTCGCGGCGGTGGGGTGCGGATCGTAGTTGGGGGTGTCGAGGGTGAAGCTGAAGCCGTTGGCGTAACCGGCCTCCTTCAGCAGCTCCTTGGCCCGTGCGGGGTCGTGGGTGTCGACCTCGGTGAGGTCCTCGTACCACGGGTCGGTGGGCGGCACCATCGAACCGATGAGCTTGCCGTAGCCGCCCCAGACGGACTCCAGCAACTTCTTGTCGTCGATCGCGGCGGAGACGGCCTGCCGCACCTTGACGTCGGTGAAGGGCTTGGCCTTGTCGTTGAAGGCGAGCAGCAGCTTGGTGGTGGAGTCGCCGTCGTTGACCTTGTAGTCCGGGTTCGACTTGAACTGGCCGAGGGCGTCGGGCGACTGCTCGCTCGTGACGATGTCGACGGCGTTGGTCAGGAGCGCGTTGTTCAGCGCGGTCGCGTCCTTGTAGTAGTGGAAGACGGCCTGCCGGCTGGCCGCCGCCTTCCCCCAGTAGTCGGCGAACCGGTCGAGGCTCAGGGCCGAGCCGCGCGTCCACTTCTTCAGCCGGAACGGCCCCGTGCCGTCCTCGCTCGTCTTCAGGCCCGTCGCCTCGGAGTTGACGATCCAGACGTAGGAGAGGTTGTAGACGAAGGAGATCGACCTCTTCGAGAGCGTCACCTTCACGGTCCGCGCATCGGGCGTGGCGATGTCCTTGATCACTTCGAGGTTGCCCTTGCGGGCGGACTGCGAGTCCTTGGCGAGCACCCTCTCCAGGCTGTACTTGACGTCCTGGCTGCTGAGCTGCTTGCCGCTGTGGAACGCCACACCGTCGCGCAGGGTGAAGGTGTAGGTGAGCCCGTCCTTGCTGACCTCGTGGTCCCGGGCGAGCAGCGGCTCGACCTCGCCGTCGTCGGTGAGCTTGAAGAGCCCTTCGTAGACGTTGCCGTTGAGAGCCTCGGTGACGCCCTGGCCGCCGCCCGCGGTGTTGTCCAGGTTCTGCGGCTCGTAGAGGGAGCCGATGTTGACGGTGGCGTTCTTGTCGTACGTACCGCCTGCGGCGCCGCCGCCCCCCGACCCGCCGCACGCGGAGAGGGCCAGGGCGAGGGTGACCGCAGTGGCGGTGCCGTACAGGGAGGTCTTCTTGATGTTCATGAGGGGATGTGCGCCTTTGTGCTGCGGGGAGGGAGGGGAGGGGAAGCGGAGGTGGTCAGTGCTGCGCGGGGAGGCCGCCGAAGAGGGGGAGCTTCTCGCCGGCCTCGACGGGCAGGTGGAAGCGGTTCTGCCGTGGCGGCATCGGGCAGTTGTACTGATCGGAGAACCCGCACGGCGGGACGAAGGCGCGGTTGAAGTCGAGCACGACCCGGCGGTCGTCGTCCGCCGTCCGCCGTACGAACAGGAAACGTCCGGCTCCATAGGTGGTGGAGCCGTTGGTCGGGTCGCCGAAGACGAGCAGCAGGGTGCCGTCGTCGTCGAAGGCGCTGAGCGTGTAGGTGTGTCCGTCCAGCGTGAGGACGATGTCCCCGGGGACCACCAGGTCACGGGTGCCCCCGTTGTCGCGGATGTGCTCGAAGGGGGTCTGCCGGGCACCCGGCACGGGAGTGTAGGAGGCTTCCAGGACCCACGCGGGGTCGTACGGGAAGGCTTCGGTCCCCTCGAAGCGGAGGAGGGCCGGTGACGCGGAGTCCCAGAACCGGAGTCCGTACTCGGGCTCGCCGGTGACGAGGTCGGTCCGCGTCAGGGTGGTCACCGTCACCGTGTCCGGCTGCCCCGCACGGGCCGCCTCGGCGTCGGGGCGCTCGCCGGCCGGCAGCCAGCGGGTCTCGACGAGGGCGAGGTTCCCGGTCGGTGAGGTGAGCGCGCGACGGCGTTCGGCACGCCAGGAATCCCACTCCGTCGCGGAGCCGGAGGCGGAGGCGGGCGGGGCGGGCACAGCGGGGTGAGGCACGGTCTGACTCATTCACGTAGGGATCGGAGGCATCACGCCGAATCTCACGGAACGTGAATCAATGCCCAAAGCATCGTCTATATGAGCCATAAGTCTGGCTAATGTCAAATTTGTGTGCCGGCTCACACGCGTTCGTCCCCGGCCGGCTGCGCGAAGACCTCGCCGATCCCCCCCGGGCACGCGCGCGGAAGGCCGCGACCGTGCGAGGGAACACACGGTCGCGGCCTCCCGGTCAGCGGGTCGCCGGGGTTCAGAGCTCCTTGATCCGGATGTCGCGGAAGGAGATCACATCGGTGGCGCTGTGGACCTGGAGCCCGATGTGACCGGTGGCGAACCGCCGGCCGTCGGTGCCCGGGTCGTCGCCCCGCGGCGGCTCGAAGACCTGGCCCCGGTTGTTGTCGAACTCGTTGAGCAGGACACCGTTGCGGTAGACGGAGTAGTGCTGGCCCACCACCCGGATCTCGTAGCCGTTCCAGGTGCCCTTGGGGGTGACCCCGGCGCCGCCGAGCCCCACCCGGTCGAAGCCGTAGACGGAGCCCGTCTTGTACATGTCGCCGTCCGGCCGGTCATTGCCATCGCCGTCGCCGCGTTCCACATGACTCGCGTTCCGCCGAACCGCGGCCGCAGGCCCGCTCCGGTCGGACACGGGCCGCGGGCTGTCGAGCGGGCGCTGGCAGCGGTGTCGGGCGTGGACCTCGATGCGTACGCTGCTTGCTGGACAGGGCATAACCATCTCCGCCGAGCGCGCCACGGCCCTTCTCCGGGAAGCCGGCGTCCTTGGGTTCTACGAGGGCGGCATCCTCGTCGGCGCATTCGTCCTGCACAGAGATCCGGATATGCGGCACTGGGGCGCCGACGGCCGCGATCCGGGACTTCTCGTCTCCCTTGACCCTGTGACAACAAAGTCAAGCCAGGTCGGACGGATGCTGACCCTGTGGCTTGCCGACTACGCGGCCAACAGCCGGCTGATATGGGTCTGGTGCGACGTTCCGTGCAAGCCCGGAGCCGTCGATGAGCCAGCCCAATGGTTTCTGAAGTACCTGTGCGACCTCGGTTGGGTGAACCGCCCCGGAGGCGGTGACCCAGGCGATCGGGCCGTGGCCGTTGTTCGCGACGTGCCGGATGGGCTGGCCAACGGTCTCCAGGCACAGGGCCTCGTAGGCGGGGGTGCCGAGCTGCTCGTTCCATGCCTTGTCCACGGCCGGGGAGAACATCTCGGGTGCGCTCTGGCCGTTCTTGAAGTGTTGGCCGGTGATGGTCACCAAGATCCCCGACAGCGTCAACCACTTAGACTCAGGCGCACAGGCGTTTGAAGGTGTTCGCAGCCGGCCGGGCCCGGAAGTGGACCTCGTGTCCGGCGTCATCGGTGAATACGGCTTCCGTCCCGGACGTCATTGTCATCGTGCCGTGCTGAGTGGGGTTGCCCCATCCCCTGGGCGGATTTCCCGAACCGTCGGAGAGCGGGATGCTCGCCTCAAAGTACGTTTTGCCGATACGGGCCTCGTCAATTCCGCAATGGGTCAGGAGGTCGAAGGGAATCGTCCGGGCGGCCGGGGCCCCCTGCGCGGACCGGGTCGCCTGCGCGGCCGGGCCGACTTCGCCCGCCGCGGCGCAGCCGGTGAGTGCTCCGGCAGCCAACAAGGCGACGACGTACCTGAGTTTGTCAGTCATGGCCCTTCGACGGCCGGGCCGGGCTGGCGGTTCCCTCCGGAGAGGGGGCTATGGGACAGCGTGCCGACAGCGAGGCATACAACAGGACCCTGGCGACGCGACGCCACCTGCCGGCAGGCCGCCCAGTACGCTCCTGGACGGCCTGCCGGCCCTTCTCACTCCATCAGCGAGTTCGCGTCGACCGATTTCTCCCAGGCCGGGTTCGGGGCCTCCCCGGGCCAGGTGAACTTCGTGGCGGCCGACCGGGACGTGGGGCCCGCAACGTCCTTCTGCACCAGCCGGGCCAGACTGACGTAAGCGCCTTCCTTCTGTACGGAAGTGTCGTCGCCCACCACGACGAGGACTCGGTCGCCCACGCGCGCGTGCTCGACCCCGTTGAACTGGTAGTCAACCGTCTCGGCCAGCTCCTTGGCGGTCAACTTACGCTTGAGCTTGTCCTCGAAGTCGGTACGCACCTGCGCGACCGTGACGATGCCCCCCTGCTCCCGCACCTCGACGGTGGTGGGAGCGCCGGCTTCCCGTTGCTCCTCCACCGAGACCGTCAGGATCGTCTCGACGGTGGTAGCCGGCTCGGTTACCAGCGGACGGGTGGCAGTGACCGTGCCGCTGATCACGTTAACGGCCCCGGACTGCTCGGCAAAGGCAGCGAGGTCCGGGGCGGCGTAGGTACGGTTGAGAGCGCCGTCGAGGAGGACCTTGTGGTCAGCGGCGTCACTTGACCCGGTCGCTGTCCCCTGGCTCAGTGCCGACTGCGGTGCGCGCGCGGAGTCCTTCACTGTATGGGCCCCGGCCCCGCTGGAGCATGCCGACAGGGCGAGTGGCAGCAGGAGGCCGGCCGACAGGAAGGCAAGACCGACGCGGCGGGAATCTGACCGTTCAGTAGAGGTAGTTGATGCCATTTCGGTCATCTCCAATCGGAGCGTCGACACTCGTGCCGGATATCGCACTGTTCATCAAGGAGCTCGAATTACTGTTGTGCGCCAGCCCCGAAGCAGCACTCAGCCAGGCCCCGCGCATCGGCTCAGCGCGCATGACCGCCATGCTCCACGCCCGTGCCTGCCGGGCTCACGCACACGCCGGTGACACCCGTGCCGCCGACCGATCCGCCAACGCCGCCATGGATACCTACGCGCGGGTCGCGGACCCGGCCTGCGTCTACTGGTTCAACCTCAGCGAAACCCACCAGCTTCTGGGCAGCTCCGCCCTCAACCTCGGCAACCCCTCCGTCATTTCCAGGACGCCTCCACCGCACATCACAGCGAGGGCGAGGCGTATGACGGCGACGCCTTCCCCTGCGGGCACGCCACCTACCTCGCACGCCTCGCCGAAGTCCATCTCGACCTGGGCGACATCAATGCCGCCGTCGACACCGCCCACACCGCCGTGGCCCGCATGGGCGCGTCACCTCCGCACGCAGCACCAGCACCCTGAACGACCTCCGGCAAAAACTCGGTCGTCGCCGCGGCGTACCCATCGTCGCCGACTTCCTCAACTACACCGCCGGCTAATGGCGTGACCGGCACATCGAGGCTGTCGGGCTACGTGGCGGCTGGGAGGGGGTCGGTGAGGCGGTTCAGCCGCGGTAGAGGGACCGTACGAGCCGGGCGCGGTTCTGGGCGCAGCTGACGGTGCCCTCCAGCGGGGCGGCCAGGAGGTTGCCGGCTTCGCGGAGGACGACTTCGGCGAGGGCGCCGCGGCCGTCGTGCTTGGGCAGGGCGGCGGCGTGGCGGCGGACGTCGGCGGCGACGACGCGGGCGTGGCCGGTGAGCTGGAGGGCGATCTGCTCGTAGTCGCAGGGAAGAAGTGACTGGTCAGCTGTCATTGGGGCGGCTGCTCACTCTGGCTCGCTGCTACGAAGACGCCACACCGTACCGGAGGTAAGAATGCATGAAATGATACTTGCGGCGCGAACCTCGCATTCCGTGAATTATGGAGAACTCGCTATCGGGGCATTGGTTGCGATTTGCGGGTCTGTGTTGGCACTGAATGTGCGAGGGTGCGCCGAGGTGGCTGCAGATTTTTTGGGAAATAGAGCATTCTCGGCCTATCATCGCAATGAGCTCTTCTTGAGGTTCCCGGCGGGATTCTTTGCGATATTTGGATTCATTGTTGCTTTGATGAATCTAAGAATTCTATTTTTTGGGTTCTAATACTCCAGCAGCACTTCGCTATTTCTGCTGGGCGCCTGATTGTGAGTGTAGCGGGGTGGTGTTCCGCCGGGTGCGGGATCGGTGGATCGGTGTGGTGCCTGGGTTCTGCTCCGGTAATGGCAGTGGCGGGCGACGGCCTGGTGGTGGCGTCGCCATCTCGACCATCTCAGTGCATGAACAGCCACCAAGTGGCGCGCCTATTGCACCAACGCACTGCAAGCTGCGCTTCACCTAGAGACACAGTGAGACCCTACGATCCGACATCACACGAAGGAATGAACAGATGCCAGTGTGAATGGGTGGGGTGTTGGCACTGGATGGGCGTCAGCCAGGACGGGACGGCTGTCCCCGCTCACGGCGTGCAGCAATAGTGATCATGGCTGTCACGGGTGACCGAGCTGCTGCCGTCAGGCGCCAATCCCGAAGATGGCCGGCCGCCATGGGCGTGCCTGTTCACACTCGAGGAGGGCGAGAAGAAAGGCGACGGGGAGGGGAGCGGCAAGCCGGCCGATGCCAGGCCACTCCCCGGCCCGACGGGCCGCTGGGGCAGAGAGGGGGACTTCCGTGGCCTCACCAGCCTCGATGACACCGCTCCGACCGCCTACACCGCCTACGAGGTCCGCCGACTCCTTGAAGTGATGGCCCCTCAGCCCGCGCCGAAGGAGCGGATCAGGCACGGACTGCACTGGTCGCGCTGGCGCCGCCGCCACCAGGCCCTCGCCCGTGTCTGTCACCGACGACGTAACCACAGCCGCTCAGCCGCACCCGGCACCCCACGACCTCCACCGAACAGGACCAGGCAAACTACAGCGGCGATACCGATCTACAGCTGAAGGGTTAGCGTCACCTGGGATACGCAAACCGCACGAACGGGCCATGGAACGCTAGCAACACCTCACTTCTCCGCACCGCAGATATCAATGGCGAAATCGCCCATCCTAGACAATTCGGCGAATAAAAAAATCCATTGATCATCGTGATGTTGATCGCTATGCTGCTTTCCGGACAGACCGCAGCCCCATTCCACTCCGGAGGAATTCATGAGCACCCTTAGGCGACGCTTTTCTGTAATGGCCTGCCTCGCTTCTGCAGCGTTGGGCGCGAGCCTTCTGGTGGCCTCGCCCGCTTCGGCCGCCGCAGCGTATAATGGCGCTTGCGGTTCTGGCTATAGCGTCGTTAATTCCGCGAGAGTCAATGGTTATGCTGCCACAGTTTTCTTGACCTATAGCGCTTCGACGAAAAAGAACTGTGTGGTGACCATTAGGGACACCCCGGGAACCGTCAAGACGATGTGGGCAGGGATAGAGCGAACCGGCGAACCTTTGAGCTACATCGTTGACTTTGGTGACTACACTACCTACGCCGGTCCCGTTTATCTGTCTGCTGGCGGTAAGTGCGTGACTTGGCGAGGTGGGGTCATTAACAACAACCTGGCTAACGATGTGATCGTGTACGGCACCAACTGCGGATAAATCTTGTTCCGTAATGAGATTTTTCAGCGTTGCCCCTGCAACGATTGAGGCCGCCGCCTCATGCGAGCCTCCTACCGTTTCCGGTAGGAGGCTCTGCCTGCACATCAAGGGTCGGTCAAGCGATCGGCATGTGCCACTGGCGGTCGGTAGCCGCTCTTTGGCGATTGCGGTCGAAGGTCAAACGCCTGGTCGCCCGCGGCTGGATGGCCGAGCCCGCGCCGGGCCGGTTCACGCTTGCAACGGGCGTGGCTCGACGCGACCGATGACCTCGCCGAGACCGACCTGCTCGCGGGCACCCTCGTGATCCGAGCACTGCGCGAATGACTGCTCGAGGACGAGGACCGCTTCATCGCCGCAGCGCGGCGCAAGAAGGTCACTTGGGCGCGTCTGGCGGACGCTCTGGAACTGGGGAGCCGGCAGGCCGCCGAGCGCCGTTATCTCCAACTACGCACAGATATTGACGAACTTAAAGGCTCTGCGCTGACCCAGCAGGAGCGCATCGAGTACGCCCGCGACCAACGCGACCGGCGCGCCGAGCGGGCTTGGGCGGTCAGCAACGCCGGCAAGATCAGAGAGCTCGCCGAGCTGCTGCTGAACGTACCGGACCTGCAGGACTGGCTTCGTTCACTTCCAGCGACAGCGTTTGTCGATCTGTTTGAGCAGCGAGGAGCGCCCGGCCTCGCCATGTTTGTTCATGCGAATTGGCAGCGCCTCTGTTCGCGATCGTGTCGCAGCGCTGTGTCAACAGGTGGCGACAGCCAAGCTGACCATGTAGTGCTCCTCGACCATCCGGTTCGGGAAGACCTTGGTCAGGAGGTCGCGTTCCTTGGCGATAAAGGCGTTCGTCGCCTCCTTGCCGAGGACAAGGAAGTCGGAGTAGCTGGCGACGTTGGCGAGGTGCATGTCGAGAGGAACGCTCCGGGTCCACGGCACGTGGCGGTGGACGAAGCCGAGTTCGGTCGGCAGTCTGCGGAACCGGGCCATGGGGTCGTGAGGACTGTCGTCGGCACCGAAGAGTCGGCGCAGGCGCGCGTCCTGGTCGGCAATCCACGGAATGGTGCTGTCTGAGTCGTTCCACCAGAGGACGAGAGCACCACCGGTTCGCAGGACTCGGAGAGCTTCTGGGACGGATTTTCGCTGATCAGTCCAGTGCCAGGCTTGGGCATAGGTGAGGACGTCGACGGAGGCGGAAGCCAGAGGCAGGTTGTTGCCGTCCCCGATCACAAGGGGGACTTCGGGCAGGCTGAGACGGAACTGAGAGGCCATCCCGGGGCCGGGCTCGACCGCGATGACGTTTGCGCCGCGGGCCCGGAGAAGCGCCGTCGCCAGTCCGGTGCCAGCCCCGATGTCGGCGACGCGAGCGCCCTCCAACGAGCAGCCGGCGAGTTCCTCGACCGCGTCAAGCAGCTCGGACGGGTATGAGGGACGGTTCGCAGCGTAGCTGGCGGCAGCCGTGTCGAATGAGAGTGCCTGCGAAGTGATCGTCATACGAACATTGTTGATGACTGCAGGCACTTGCCGCTGTACTTCTATCCCTTTCCTCCGGCAGCAGGTAATTACCGGGATGTCTGCGGATGCACCAGCGTGTCAGTTCGCCGCCCACGTGAGGGCGGCGAACGTTGAGGCAGGGGCATTGGGTGTCAGCTGGCTTTGGCTTGCTCTTCGGCTCGTGCTCGGGTGGTGGCGAGGCGGTAGGAGTCGGTGCCGGTCTCGATAATGGTGCCGTTGAAAGTGAGGCGGTCGACGATGGCCGCGCAGAGGCGTGGGTCGGTGAAGGTCTTGGTCCAGCCGCCGAAGGACTCGTTGGAGGCGATGGCGACGCTGTTCTTCTCCTCGCGTTCGGTCAGCACCTGGAAGAGCAGTTCGGCTCGCCGCGTCGGTCGAGCTCCATGTAGCCGAGTTCGTCGATGCAGAGCAGGTCGACGCGGCCGTAGCGGGCGATGGTCTTGTTGAGCTGCTTCTCGTCGGCGGCCTCGACCAGCTCGTTCACCAGCTTCGTAGCGAGGGTGTAGCGGACTCGGTAGCCCTTCATGGCGGCCTCGGTGCCCAAGGCGATGAGCATGTGGGACTTGCCGGTGCCGGAGTCGCCGATCAGGCAGAGCGGCTGACTCTTCTTGATCCACTCGCAGCTTGCGAGGGTATGAACGGTGCCGGCGTCGATGTTTGGGTTGGCGTCGAAGTCGAAGGCCCGCAGGGACTTCTCCCGTGGGAAGCCCGCGGCCTTGATCCGTCGTTCCGAACGGCGCCTGGCCCGGTCGTCGCACTCGGTCATCAGCAGCTCGGCGAGGAAGCCGCGGTAGGTCATCTGGTCCTTGATCGCCCGGTCGGCGATCTCGTTGAACTCGTTGCGGATCGACGGAAGCCGCAGCAGACGGCAGGCTGTGTCGATCGCCGCGTCGGCGGCCTGCTCGGTCAAGCCTCGCTGGCGGGGCAGGGTCACTGAGCTTCTCCCTCATGATCGCCGGCGCCGCTGGTGCGACGACGTCGTAGCAGTTGGTCGTCGGGGTCACCGACGGCAACGGCCGGGTGTCCGGGGGAAGGTGCGCGAGGCGCCACCCGTGCAGCGACGTGACGGTCGCTGGCGTCTCACCGGGCATCTGCGGAAGCTACGCCGGCAACTGGGTCGGCGGGGGCTCCTTCCTCAGCGAGGATTGCGATGAAACCGTTCACGCGGCCTACCGCGCTGCCCGCGCTGCCCGCTTCGAACACGGTCAGACGCCATAATCCTCCTCCCCTTTAACGTTGGATACGCGAGCGAGCCCGGACCAACTGGTCCGGGCTCGCGGGCTGTTCGGGGCCGGCTGCTACAGGTCGAACTCCAGGTGCTCGACATCGAGCATGCGGACCTCGTCCAGGCTCCCGGCGCGGCGGCCGCCGTCCTGGAAGTACACCTCCTTGAGCGCTTCGGCCGCGATCTCCCGCAGGCGGTCGTCACTGGCGCCGGCTTCCTGGGCCTCGAAGAGGCGGGCGGCGAAGAGGGGTGGCAGGGCGACGGTCAGGTGCCGGATGCGGTCCTGGTCCGTCGATCCGATGGGTGCGGTGTAGCCCATGCGGGCGCGGGTGTCGATGACGATGCCGCCGGTCGTCGCCGCCTTCTTACGGGCCTTGGCCCGGATCTGCGGCTGCCACCGCTTGCTCACCTCGCGCTCCAGGCGGGCGGCGAGGTCGGCGCGCGGCTTCTTGGCCTTGCCCGCCACGTACCGCTCCACCTGCCGCTGGGACATGCCGAGCAGTTCGGCGACGGCCTTCGTGCCGCCGAGCTGCTTGACCATGTACCGCATCTGCGGGCCCGCGGACTTGGGTGCCGGGCGGGTGAACGCCTTCTGCACCGCCTTGTCCAGGCCGTCCCCGAACATGCTCATCGCCTGCTCTCTCCCCTACTCGCCGTTGTCGGTGTCGGTGACGGTGCCGTCCTTGATGGACCGGGCGAGGTTGAGCTCCGGGGCGTTGAACCGCTCGCGGACTTCCTCGCCCCACAGGACGGGCTGGGTGCCCTCGTGCTTGACCAGGCCGGGGTTGATGCCGAGCTTGAAGCCGCCGGGCAGCGGCTTGCCCTCCCGGTAGGGCAGGAAGTCCAGCGGCGAGGGCCCGTTCGCGGCGTAGACGACGCAGTCGGACAGGATCGCGATCGGGTACTGCCCGGTGAACGCCGCGTGCTTGACGATCTTGCGGTGGAGGTTGATCCGGGTGCGGGAGATGACCGCCGCCCGGATGTCCGGCCGCCACGTCGGGCGCTCCAGGGCCCGCCACCGTTCGCCCGGCCGCCAGCCCTCGCCGCGGGGCCGTTCGCGCAGCTTGCCCAGGCCGCCCTTGACCGTCGCTTTGATCGCCGAGACGACGATCGTCAGCTCCGGGTCGCGCTCCTTGTAGCCGTCCATCGCGGCGAGGAAGTCCTCCGGCGACAGGTCGGCGTCGACGCCGAGGTCGGCCATCGTGGCGAGATAGGCGTCACGCAGCCGCCCGTACCAGCCGTCCAGATAGCGGCCGTTCTCGTACCGGACCCACGCCTCGACCGGCGCGACGTCGTAGCCGAGCTCCTGGGCATAGGCGACGGTGGGCGTCGCGTACCAGGCCGGGCCCGTGGGGCGGTCGCCCTTCGGCGTGAACGGGGAAGGCAGCAGGCTTCCGTCCAGCTCCACCCACTCCTTGCCGACCTTCACGCGGGACAGGTCGACGTGGGACAGGTCGACCAGCCACGAGCCGGGCAGCTTCGGGTCGAACACCGGGTTCTTGACGTGCGTCGGCTCACCAAGGCCGACGTTCAGCCCGTTCGCACCGGCGGCGAAGGCCATGTTCACGTCCAGGCCGACCAGGTAGCGCAGGGTGCACTCGGCATCGGTCATCGGCCGCGCCCAGTCGTACGCCTCCTCGAACAGCTTCTCCGCCGGGCCGCGCACATGGAAGCGTGGCAGATCCTTAAGCAGCGGGTGTCCGTCCGGGGCCTCGCACGGCGCGCAGTCCACCGGGTCCGTGCCCAGCGACCCGGGTGTTTTGGTCTCGGCCTGCCGCAGGACGCCGGTCTCCTCATCCCGCACGGCGTGGGTCGGCGGGTGCAGCGCAGTCATCAGCTCCAGGCCGGTGACGGCGGTGGAGCCGCGCGGCGTCATCACCCGGGACGCGTACACGCCCAGGACGCGGGCGAGCTCCGCCGGCGGCAGCTGCGCGGCGTCGCCCCAGAACCGGGCGTCCAGCGCGTTCCACGACGGGATGCACAGCTGCACGCACTGCCGGTCCGAACCCTGGGCCGGGCGGTAGATCCGCGCCCACGGCCCGAACCCGCGCTTGGTCAGCTTCCACTCCGCGCGGGTCAGCTGCTTGATGACCTTGTGGCCCTCCGGGATCCGCCCGGCGTGCTTCTCCTCCTCCGTGAGCGAGACAGGCAGGCCGTAGCGCTCGCACGCGGCCTCGGTGAGCACGATCAGCGGGTCGGCCGGCCGTCCCGGGCCGGACAGCTTCGGCTGACCGAGCTTCGCCTCCTTGAGCGTCCAGTCCACCAGGGACGGGTGGGACTTGGCGGGCACGTCCAGGACCAGGCCGCCGACGCAGTACGCCAGCACCTTCCCGTCCTCGACATCGACGACGGCCAACGGGCCGTTCTCGAACCGCGGATCGCTCTCGCCCGCCGGGGTTCCGGCCGGGGCCGCCTTCTTCGCACCCGGACGACGCGACGTCGACGACGTCGGCCTGGTGGTGCTCGCCGGGCGGCGCGCGGCGACGGGAGCAGGGGCGGGGGTCTGGGTGTTCTCGGTTGGGGTCATGACCGCAGCCTCGGGCGCCGGTCCTGTGGACAGAGGTGGCGCTTCCGCCGGGGCGGGAACGGCGGCGAACGTGGCCGGCACCGCAGCGTCGGGGACAGGCACGACCGCGTCGGCTACGGCGGCCGGGGCGGGGTAGAGCTCCGCGAGCTTGTCCAGCAGCCGGGCGTAGGCGTCGCGCTCCGGCGGGCGGGGCTCGGTCTTGCCGGACTCCCAGCCGGACACCGTGGCCCGGCGCACCTTCAGCGCGGTGGCCACTTCGTCGATCGTCAGGCCGTGGGCGGCGCGCAGCCGCTTGCGCTCCGCAGGCGGCGGGAGCGTGGCGCGGGACGCGAGCAGGGCGTCGACCGCGTCGAACAACTCGGACATGGGTTACCTCCTGACCAACATCTTACCCCACGAAACGTACAATATGCGTACGTTTGGCGTACGAATCGCGTACGACATGCGTTCGGTGGTGAAGGATGCAGCCCTGGCCAGGGAAGGGCTGGAAACCGTCGCGTCAAGCGGAGTGTTTATGGGGAGATACGGCCGGCTCCACGCTCTGAGTAACCAGGGGGTCACGTGAAGTGGAAAGACGCGTTCGATGACGCGATGAAAGAACTGGAGGCGATACGGAGCCAACTTGCGCGTCTTGATGACCCGACGGTCGGGCTGACCGCCCTGCACGGAGAGCTCGCACAGAGCCGCCTGAAGATCCTGGAGGTCGTCCAGGGAGTCGTCACCGGACTGCGCGAGGAGAACCGGGAGGTACGCCGACCGCCAGGACCGGATGATCAGCGACCTGAGCGAAACCCGGGGTGAACTCCGCAGCTGCTGGACCTCCTCGACATCCTCCGCCCCCTTGCGACGCTTCAGAGGCCGGGCGAGGAGCCCGGTGACGGTACGCAGACGTGTACCGAGACAGCGCCGCCGGACCCCGAAACCCAACCCGACTATGGCCCCACCGCCTCCGTAGCGGCAAAGCCGACCACCTCATCCGACACCGACTCCCAGGGGGGAACCATGGAGGACAGCGAGCACCAGCCGCAGCCGGAGCCCGAAAGCCGGGATCAGGAACTCACTCTCAAGCACGCAATTGAGGCTGCCTACCAGGGCACCAGCACCCCCACCGCACAGCCTCTCGCCACCACCCCGCAGGCTGTCGCCGACGCGCAGGACCCGCGGATCGCCCACGGTGTCCTGCTGCTGAAGGCGCGCCGGGGTGGCCTCCGTGGACCTGGTCGCGCACCGTGACACCTGGGAGTGGCTCACCGCCCTGGCCGTCGACCACAGCCACTTCCGTACCCCGCCCTCGGTCGAGGACATCAAGGAAGGACGCGTCCAGACCGTCCTGTCCGGACGCTCCCTCATCGCCCTGCTGATCAAGCTATGGGAGTCAAACAGCCCCGCCCGCAGCTGGCCACCCGGCTGGAGAATGAGGTCCGCACACGGTGGCAGCCGCAGGGCAGGGCCCGGGCCCGGGCCCGGCAGAAAGCGGCCACGACCGACGGCATCATGATCGACGTCCAGGCCCGGTTCGGCTACACCGCCACCGCGGGCTCCACCGACCAGTCCCGCATCCGCCACCTCACCCTCGCCCTCCCACCCCACCACGCCACCCGCCTCCCCGACGCCCAGGCCTCCGGCCTGGACGAGGACCAGCTGCTCCAGCTCACCGCCGAAGCCCTCGGCGAGACCTACTTCCGCGACAACGGGCGCCGCGCCCACGGCCTCGAAGTCGAACTCACCGACGTCCTCGACCTCCAGTTCAGGCTGTAGGCGAGAGGGCTGCCGGGGGCGGTGTGCGGGTGCGCCTGAGCCGAAACACGGTAGTTGTCACATCGGCAGGTTTGTTGTCACCGCTGCGGTCGCCTGCCGTTGCCGTTGTGACTCCGAAGTGTCCTGTCGCACTGAAGCCGGCAGATTCTCACTCGGTCTCACCTGACCTGGCAGCTTCTCAGCGGATCGTGTTCTGAGCGGCGACCGCCTTGGGAAAATCACTGGCGGCGGCGAGGTCCAGGCCGAAGGCTCTCACCGTGACACTTCATGAGAACGAGGTCCGTGTGGATGAGGCGGTCGTCCGGTCGCTGTTGCGGGAGCAGCGACCGGATTGGGCCGCCCTCCCCATCTCGCCGGCCGGTGAGGGTACCGACAACAGGATGTACCGGCTCGGCGACCAGCTGCTCATGCGGCTGCCGCGCACCCCGGACAACGCGAAGGCCGTACGGAAGGAGCAGACGTGGCTGCCGCGGTTGGCGCCATATCTTCCCTGTCGCATCCCGGAGCCGGTGCACGCGGGTACCCCGAGTTCCGCCTTCCCGCTCGTCTGGTCGGTGTACCGCTGGATCGATGGAGATGAAGCCGGCCTGGGATCGGTCGCCGATTGGCCCGCCTTCGGGGCCGACCTGGCAGCGATTGTGCAGGGGCTGCATTCCATTCCCCTGATGGGAGCCGATCGTCAGGGCGAGCTCAGCTGGTACCGCGGAGGTGGCTTGCAAGCATGTGACCGGTGGATCAGTGGGTGCTTCGACGACTGTCGAACGATCCAGGGCCTCGACCTCGACATCGCGCACCTGCGACACCTGTGGCGCAGTGCGCTCGCTTTGCCCGAGCCATCCGGCCGGCAGGTGTGGCTCCACGGAGATCTCAAACCCACCAACCTTCTGGTTCAGCAGGGAAAGTTGCAGGCGGTCATCGACTTCGGAGGCCTCTCAGTCGGCTTTCCCGACGCCGAGCACTCGCCTCTGTGGGACCTTCCGCCCGGGGCTCGACAGGCGTACTGGGACGCCATGAGCCTCGGCGACGTGACGTGGCTGCGTGCCCGGGCGTGGGCCATCGCCGTCGGAGTCAGCGGGGTGTCGTACTACTGGGGCACTTATCCCGCCTTCGTCAGCGAATGCCTGTCGCGCCTCCGCGCGATCCTGGAGGCTGCCGACGAGCAGTGAACCAGTCCCGGATGGGGTCTCAGCACGAACTCCGGTTCCGCAGGAGCCAACTCAGGGTGTGACCCAGATACGCGTCAAAGGGGCAACGAGCTGATCTTGAAGACCTGGCGGGCGTCCGGTCTCACGCGGTGCTGTCGGCTTCCTCGGCGAGGATGCGGTAGACGGTGGCGACCGAGGGGTGTTCGCCCTTGTTCTTGCCCGAGGTGATGACAAGCTTCTGCGCGATCTGCGGTACGGGCACCCCGTTGGCCCGCAAGGACCGGGCGTAGGCGGCCATGTCGTCGTCGATGACCTTGGGGCGCCCGCCGTGCCGGCCGCGTTCGCGGGCGGACGCCTGGCCTTCGAGGGACTTCTCCCGGATGTATTCGCGCTCGGACTCGGCCATGCCGGCGAAGAAGGCGAACAGGGCGGCGCCGTGCCCGGACGGGTCGTACACCCCCTGGAGGGGGCCGGTGAGGAGTTCGAGCTGGATGTCGTGGTGCCGCAGGTCCTCGGCGATGGCCAGTAGCTCGGCGGCACCGCGGCCCAGGCGCTTCATCTCGTGCACGGTGAAGATCACCCGTTGGTGCGGGACGGCCTTCTTGATGGCGCGAGCGAAGTCCATCGCCTTGACGAACTCCGGCCGCACCTTGATGCGGGTGCTGATCTTCTCCGAGAAGACCGGATCGCATCCGGCTTCCTGGAGCGCGTCGAGCTGGCTCTGGAGCTCTTGCTGGGCGGTACTGCACCTCGCGTATCCCACCCTCGTGGGCTTCGTCGCTGCCTCGGGCACGGCGGCGTCGATCGCAGGGCCTCTCTCCCACGCGCGGCCCGGACCGCGGTCGGCCGGGGTGCGGACTTCGAGCTCGGCGCGGAGCTGAGGGACGAGCATGAAGCGGGGGGTGTGGTACTTCGGGGCGACCTTGCCGCCGCGGGTGCGACAGGTACTTCCGGCGGGGCACCTCACAGGTGGGGCAGTCGAACTGTTCGACGGCGGCGGCCGGTTCGGCGAGCTGGGACATGTCGCAGAACCTATCGCGAGGGGCATTGTGCGAAAGCTGTTTTGCGAGAGGTTGTGAGAACGAAGATCAGGGGCAAACCGGGCACGGTCCGGCGGGGGTCCGCGGTCTCTCAGAACTACTCATTTCTGCGAAAGGAGTTCATCGGACAAGCCGAGATGGCGGCGGAGTGTCTGTCGGCCGAGGGTTGTGACTGCGACGGCGCGCGTGGTACCGACGGGAGTGATCCAGCCTGTGTCGAACGCGTGACGGCACAGGGCGGCACCGACGGCGCCGGCCAGGTGGGGGCGGCGTTCGGTCCAGTCCAGGCATGACCGTACCGACGGTCGGCGCGTGCCGGTCGGGACGGTGATGCCGAGATCTTCGAGCCAGGTCGCTCCGGCGCTGGTGAGCCCGAGTCCATGCTCCAGGTCCAGCAGCCTCCGCTCGAGCATCGCATCGGTGATGGCGACCCCGACGGTCCCGGCAAGGTGGTCGTAGCAGGTGCGGGCGTGGGCGAGGGCCTGTCGGCGGCCAGCCGCCGACAGGGAACGGGGTGCTGGGGTGCGCTCGGGCGCCATCGCGGCGAGGCTCTCGACCAGCTCGGCGACGTGCGGACCGGCCAGACGCACGTAGCGGTGGCGGCCCTGCCGTTCCTCGGCCAGCAGGTTTCCGCGGACGAGCGCGTGCAAGTGCTCAGTCGCGGTCGAGGGCGCCACCCCCACATGACGTGCCAATTCCGTCGCTGTCCAAGCCCGGCCGTCGAGCAGGGCCAGGCAGAAGCCTGCCCGCGTACCGTCGGCCAGAAGCTTCGCCACGGTAGCCAGGTCGGGACCGGCTACATGTGCGCGCTGCATGTCCATGCGGTCCATTGTCACCTGGGACACTTCGGCCCCGGCCGAAATAACCGGACCCTAGGCTGCTCGCCATGAACACGGCACCTCCCAGCACCCTGCCCGCACAGACAGTCGCCACCCACCTGGAGATCGAGCCGAGCATCCTGTACTTCGGGACGCCAGTGGTGCTCCTGTCGACAGAGAATCAGGACGGCTCGTTCAACCTCGCCCCGATATCCTCCGCATGGGCCCTCGGGCGGACGGTTGTGATCGGACTGGGCCGTGAGGGGCAGACCGCGTACAACCTCGGCAGCCGCCCCGACCTGGCCATCAGCCTGCCGGCCCCCGCCCAGTGGCCGGCGGTGGAGCGGCTGGCGCCGCTGACCGGCCGGAATCCAGTGCCCACGACCAAGCCCAAGGGCTGCCGCTTCGAGCCGGACAAGTTCGCCGCAGCCGGCATGACCAGCGAGCCCTCCCATCTGGTCCGGCCGCCTCGCGTGGCCGGATGCCCGATCCAACTGGAGGCCCGCGCCGAGCGGGTGCAGCCGGATGTCTCCGGGGACTTCGTCATCGTCGAGGCCGTCGTGTGCAAGGTGCACGCCGACTCTCGCATCGTCGTTCCGGGCACCGACCACATCGACCCCGCCGCCTGGAGCCCCCTCATTTACAACTTCCGCCACTACTTCGGACTCGGCCCGGAACTCGGCCACTCCTACCGCACCCAGACACCCCGCAACTTCGAGGGGCTTGCCGCAGGGCCTGCACTCGCCGACACAGCGCCCAACTGATTTCAGGCGGTCTGGCCGAAGCCGGCGGCGGTCAGGTCCTGGTCGCGCAGCGGGGTGAAGTCGACGTCCAGCTTCGGGTCGTACGCCTCGGGCTGGATGCCGAGCTCGTGCGTGGGGTGCTCGCCGAAGCGGTTGATGTGCTCGGTCAGGTACGGCGAGATGTGGGCCAGCTCCTCCGGGTCGATCTCCCAGCCCTCTTCCAGCAGTTGCCGGACGATCTCCGCGATGTCCAGGGCGTTGTGGAAGACCACCGCGTTCGTGAGGAGCGCGTTGAATTTCATCGCCTTCTCCTGCTCGACCGGGTCGTTGTCGGCGATGACGCCACCGTCGCCGAACCCGAGCCACTGGCAGAAGCCGTTGAACGCCTCCACCTTGTTCGTCGCCGCGGTCACCCGCCGCCGCAGCGGGGCGTCGGAGAGGTAGCGCAGCAGAGCCGCGGTGCGGATGACGCGGCCGACCTCGCGGAACGCGGTGTAGGTGGCGTTCTTCCGCGACCCGGAGCGCAGCCGCTTGAGCAGCGTGGAGGAGGAGATCGCCCCCTCGCGTACTGAGATGGCCACCCGCATCAGGTGCCGGAACTGGGACTCGATCAGGTCCCAGTCAATTGAGTCTTGCCCGGCTCGCCGAACAGGGCGTCGATGTGCACGTACTCGGTCTGCTTCGACGGCCGGTAGAAGGTCAGGCCCTTCCAGTTCCTGATCCTGGGCATCAGGTCGAAGCCCAGCAGGTGCGCGAGCGCGAACACCGGCTGGGACTTTATGTGGACAGTTCAAGTTGATCTTCCTCTGAGGTGTTGTCAGGCCGTGCGGACATAGGGTGAGGCTTTCGACGAGGTGGCAGGGGGAAGCGTTGTGGAGGTCACCGCTCAATGGATACGGACGTCCTGGACGAAGCAGTCTCGTGGAGGGGAGGCCGCGGCTCGCAGGAACGCCGTCCCGGTCGGCTTTCGTGTCCCGCCTATGTCGCCCGCGGTCGCGCACGTGGTCCGCATGCATGAGAGCGATGACTTCGACCCCTTCGACGGCCAGGAGGACCTGCGCAAGGTCGACGTCCAGCTCCGCGAAGACAAGGGTCGGTTGCGAGTCCTGCCCCGGGTCCAGCCCCTCTTTGCCATACCTCCTCGGCCACGACGGCCCCCGGCCGTACGGCTTGTTCCCGGACAGTGGGTCCGCTGGCAGCTCAACTACCGTTTCAGCAGCGTGGCGGGGGTGCGGGGCTGGTCGTACTGGCTCGACACCTTCAACATCGCTTACGGCCCGGTGGAAGCTGACGTGTTCTTGTCTCCGCCCACGGTGCTCGTCGATGAGCGAGGACCGGTCCGGTAACCCACCGGGTAGCGGTCACGGACTGGTGTTTTCGACTTTCTCTTCGTGGTGGGCGGGTTGCCCGAGGTCCGCGAGAAGTTTGTCGATGCGGTCGCTGGTGCAGCGGTGTCGTTCGACCTCGCGGTCCCAGCCGCGTTGGGCGGCGTCGAGAGCGAGAGTCTGCTCGACTTCACGTCGGGCCCGCAGACGTGGTGCGTACTCGGGCGTGGTGACGAACTTCGCGCAGGTCAGGTAGAGGTCGCACTCGCAGGTGCCTTCGGCGGGGAGACGGAGGCAGCGGCCGAGTTCGAGTTCGGTCTTGAAGAAGTTCGTCGTGAGCCAGTCGACCGCGGTGTCCGGCAGTGAGCCGTTGCGTAGTTCGTCGGCGGCCGGCCCGGCGATCGTGGCGCCGGGGCCGAGCACGGCCTTGTAGTCGCGTAGTACTTCCTGGTCGCTGATCTGCGCATAGACCAGGGCCATGCTGACGGAGGTGTGGCCGAGCACCTTCATGATGGTGTGGAGCTTCGCGCCGCGCTCAGCGAGCTGGGTGCCGACGGTGTGCCGGAACCGGTGGGCCGAGACGGTGCCGCGTCCGGTGCCAGCGCGACCGCCCGGGCGGACCAGTCCGGCCGCCTTGCAGGCGCCCTGGATCGGCGTCTCGAACAGGTAGAAGGTTGACAGGAGCTTGCCGTGGCTCATGAACAGGTAGCGGATCTCCTCCCCGGTGCGTTCGTCGGTGAACGGTCTCTCGGGTGCGTTCCGGCGCAGGTCGATCGCCTGCTGCAGGGCCGTCGCGGCGTCCTCGTGCAGGGGAACGACGCGTTCTTTGTAGGTCTTGCGACCGGAGAGACGCAGTCGTGCGGTGCCATCGGGGTAGCGGTCCAGACAGTCCATGGGCAGCCGTTGGATCTCGGTGCGTCGGGCGCCGGACCAGTGGGCCACGAGCAGTGCGGCGCGTTGGAACGGGCAGGCGATCGCGTCGATGGCCGGCATCAACTGGTCGAGTTCGTCGTCGGGGATGAAGCGGGGCACTTTCAGGGGGAACTTGGGCGCGTCACCGGCGCCGATGAGAGTGTGGCCGGGCACGTCGGGGTACTGCCAGAGCGCGGTGTCCCGGAAGAACTGCGACAGCCCGGAGATCCGCTGAATCCGTGACATGACACCGAGCGGCTTGCCGGTCTTCTCGGTCGGCGCTTCGGCGATGTGCCCGATCCAGCCCAGACAGTGGTCGCGTGTGACGTCGGCGAAGGTCGTGATACCGGGGTGGTTGGCCTCCAGCCACCGGCAGAACGTGCGCACCGCGAGCTCCAGCTTGTCCACTGTCGAGGGAGCGTCGGTCAGTTTGCGGGCCGCCAGCCACTTCTTTGCGACGGCCAGCATCCGGGGAGGCAGCGTCAGCGGCGGCTTCCACGACGGCATGAGCTTGCGTGGCTGCTTGGCGACCTGGCCGCGATGGAAGAGCACCACCTCAAGCTGGTGCAGGTGCGTGATCCAGCTCTTCGCCGGGCCCTCGTAGAACTGTTGCGCCGACGGGTAAAAGGACGCGAACTCCGGGTCCTCGGGGAACAGACGGATGGCTTCCAGGACCTCGGCGACGTGGTCGCCAGTGATGTCGGCGACGTCGGTCAGGCCGTTGCGCAACACGATCCGGGCCACCGACCAGTGCATCGCCTGCTTCGCCGACATCCGGTTGTAGCCGAGCGCGACAGCTTCCTCGACCAGCACCATGGTGCCCGGATCGATCCCCAGCAGGGCGGCCTGGTCGTGAACGCGCAGCTGGCCGACGGCGAACATCCACCGGTAGTCGAATGTCGCGTACCCGTGCAGGCCCAGATAGGTCAGGTAGGTCCGGGCCCGATGGGAGGTGGGGAACGACGGGCGGTGGAAAGACTCCCCAGGCAGCCGGCCCGCCCGCTCCGCCAAGGGTTCGGCGAACCAGGCTTCCAGGTCCGGCCAGCGGGTCCGGAAGTCGCGGTAGTAGCGCAGTTTCGCGTTGAGGTACTGGCGATTGAAGCTGTCCTGGCCGCGGACGGCCGCTACGTACTGCCCCTCGGGGCAGTGCCTGGGGCGCTGACGGCGGACCGGATCCGGGGCGGCGACCAGCGCGGCGGTCGAAGCCATGACGCCCCTCATGAACGTCCCTCCACCGGCTTGCCCAGCGCGTCCAGGGCCCGGTGGTAGTCGGCGACGACTGCCGGATCGGAGACCTGGGTGTAAAGACGAGTGGACTCGGGCGAGGCGTGACCGAGGCGCTTTTGCAAGGTCAGTTCGCGCATGCCGCCCTCCCACATCGCGGTTGCGTGCGTATGACGCAGCGCGTGGGGCGTTACCCAGGGCTCGCGGATGCCGGCCCGGGTGCAGGCCCGGGAGAACATCCGCACCAGGCCGTCGTAGCCCAGCGCCTCCAGGCGTCTGGTTCCGCGGCCGCCGATCAGGAACACCAGCCGGGTGTCGGCGTCGTCGGGACGTTCGTTCATCACGTAGGCGCTGACCGCCGCCAGGGTCGCGGTCTCGTGCAGGTCGACGACCCGCTCGACCCGGGACTTCGACCGGACGCCCTTGGGGTGGTCGTCGCGATGCCGGACCACGACGCGCCGCCGTCCGTAGGCCAGGTCATCCAGGTGCAGGCCGAGCACTTCGCCGGGCCGCAGCCCGCCGTGGAGCATCAGCAACACGATCGCCCGGTCCCGCAGCCCGCGAAGCTGACCGAGCAGCAACTCAACCTGGCCGTCGTCCAGCGGACGTGGCACCCGCTGGACGGTCTTGACGCGCACGGCCCGGCGGACCGGGCGCTGACGGCTGGCCCGTCCCATAAACGGGCGATGCCGCTCGGAGACGTACAGAAGTGCAGGGTCCGGACGCTTCTCGATGGGGTTGGCCCGCTCCAGTAGCCCGGACAAGATCGCGTACTCGTAGAACGAGGACACTGCGGCCAGAATCCGGTTCACCGTGCTGCCCGCGAGCTTGGTCGCCGGACCGTCAGCGGCCATCGTCACCACCGACAGCGTCATCCGCCGACGCGGGCGGCGGGACGGCACCGAGCGCAAGTACTCCAGCAACGCGATCGCGTCCGGTGGCCCGAACCGCTCCCAGCTCAGACCCCTGCTTGCGAAGAAGCGCCACAGATGCCGAAGGTCGTAGGCGTACGCGATGAGCGTGTTCGGCGAGCAGTCCCGCGCGCCGAGAAAACGCAGGAATCCGGCAACGACCTCGACCGGCGTCCCGTCCTCGTCAAGCAGCTCGACCAGGGTCGAGCCGTCCTCCTGCAGCCGCTGTTGTACCCGCACAGACACTCCCTGAGCCGTCGCACCCGACAGCCCGGACGGCCGCCCCCGACCCTCAACGAGGGGCAAGGTGTCCATGTAACTAAATGGCCCTGGGTGTCGGCGTGCACGGTGGTGGGCTTGACCTCGGAGGTCTCCCACAGGTTGCCGTGGTGGGCGGAGACCTTCTCGATCTGCTCGTACTGCTGGGCGAACCCGCCGAAACCCTCCACCGTTTTCGTCACCGTGGCCAGGCCCCCGGCCTGCACGACCAGGGCCTTGATGAAGGCGAGCAGGGCCGGGGAGACCTTCCCGCCCAGCCGCCGGACCACCTCGTCGGCCGACGCCTCCTCGTCCAGCCCCTCAAGGGCCGCCCTGGTCTCGGCGGTCATCTCCACGGCCTTTGCGAGCGCCAGCTGGGCCGGGCCGTCGGCGTCGATGTCCTTGAGCACGACGCGGTAGTTCCCGATCAGGGCCTCGGTGATCTCCCGCTCGGCGAGACCGGATCTCCTCCAGCTCCGTCCTGGCCTTCTTGATCTTCGTGGCGACGCGCTTGCAGAACATCGTCGCCAGGTCGTCACGGACGCGCATCCTGGCCTTGTGGACCAGGCACGCGATCAGCGCGAGGCGCTTGACGGGCGTGTAGTCCCGAAGCGCCGGCGCGTCCCCGGCATCCGCCTCCCCGGCGAAGTCGGTGATCTTCCGTGCGGCAACGCCGTCCATCCACACCGCGCTATCACCGAGGCCGTCCAGCCACTCCATGCGCCGGGTCAGGTTCTTGAAGTGTGACCAGCTCGGCCCCTTGGCGGGCTTCTTCAGCCGGTTGAACAGCGTCGTGCCGTCGTTGTCGCGCTCCTCCAGCAGCCGCAGCAGCTCGGTGTGCTGCAGGGGGCTCATGCGGTCGTGGATGCCCGCGCAGATCGAGGCGTTCACCTCGGCGCGGATCTTCGAGGCCATCTTGTCGAAGGTGGAGAACCCCGGCAGCTCCAGCCCGGCCTCCACCACCTTCTCCAGCGCGATGTTGATCAGGTCCGCCGGCCGGTTCTTCGCCACGGCCTCCTTGCGGATCGCCTGCTCGGCGATCCGCCGGGCCTCCGCCTGGTCGTACGCCACGCCGACCCGCTTGCGCACCAGGCCCCGGTGGTGCTTCACGGTCCGCTCCGCCCGGTACACCGGCAGCATGCCCTCCGGCAGCTCCACCTGCCGCCGGACGAACTCCACCACCTGCTCCGGCACATCCTCCAGCGCCGGGAAACACCCCATGCGCTGGTAGGACTTCAGCTTCAGAAGCAGGGCTAACAGATGCTCGTCGCTGTCCGTCGCCCCGGCCGCCTACTCCAGCTCATCGCGAGTCGGCGAGAAGAACAGATGCAGCTCGTGCGCGGTGATCAGCCGCTTGAACCGCGGATACGCGGTCCGCTCGATCGAGGTCACAATCCCGCCTCGGGCCAGACGACAGCTCAACATCACCACCAACGACACTGAGCCGAACGGGTGACGGGCCCGGCCCTTCAGGGCTTCAAGATCAACTCATTGCCCCTTTGACGCGTATCTGGGTCACACCCCAACTCGTTTGAGAATGACTTGCGACTCCGTTCCCAAACCACCTGGCAGCCCGACAGGTTGGAGACCTGCTGGCTGCCAACTGGAATGCGACGGGACACGAAGGCTTATAGAGGGTGACGTTGACTCTCTGTTGTGGAGTGGTGGTTCTTCCTGAGCCGGTGCTTACCACTGCGTCACCGGACGGCGGTAGGGTGCGGAGCCGGTCCGGTGGGGGCAGTCTCTTGCCGCATAATCCTCGCGTGTCCGAATACCCCGTACCGATACCGTCCGGTTCCGTTCCGGATGGAACGCCCGTCTGGTCTTCCACTGATGCCGCCCTATGGGCCAGCGCCCGCCCCGCATCGTGGGCCAGGCCCGTGTGGTCCATGCTGGCGCTGGTGATCACCGTCATCTGGGCGGGGGCAGTGGAACCGGTGCCATCGTGCAGCGATGCCGCCCCCTGCGGACCGGACTGGGGCAGCATGGCGCAAGTGGGTCTGGCCGCCGGTCTGTTGTACTGGTTCGCTCGGCTTCCGGAACTCACGCTGGTCACGGTGCCCGCGGTGGCGGCCATGGTGGAGTGGGGAGAGGTTCCGGGCGCCGACCGGATGTCCCAGGTCGCGAACTTCGCCGTGCTCGGGGCACTGGGCTTCAGCTGGGCTGCGGCCATCGAGCGGCTGGCGGCCCGGTCCAGGCAGCGGCGGCTCGTGGAACGCGCCGCCGGAGTGCGGCACCGGGTGCCGCAGCCCGCCGGCCCACTCGTACGAGGCACGTTCCCGCTCGCCGCCGGGCTGGTCCTGTGCGCTGTTGCCGCCGGTGCGGTCCTCCTGGGTCTGAACGGCATCCGCGCAGACGAACGGCACGCGGACTGGGCCATGCACATCACGGCGACCGTGACCCACCGCGGCGAGGAGACGGTGCGCGTCCGCACCGCCGACCAACGGCGCCTCACTATCGACGCGTCCTACCCCGAGGAGTACCGCGTCGGCAGCACGGTGACCGTACTGGAGGACGGCTCGTGGCGGCGCCTGGCGGCGGAACCGTACGACGCCTTCGGCTGGCAGCTGCTGGCCCTGGCGGCCGCGCTGCCTGGACTCTCCTTCCTCACAGTGGGCGTCCTCGCCCGCCGCCGTGCCGCGGCGCTGCGCCGCGCACCGGTACCGACCCTGCGCGTCCTGGACCGCATGGACTACGAAGGACGCACCTGGGTCTACGCGGCAGACGACACAACCGGCCGGACCCCGCTCTTCAGCTGCCTGTGGACGGCGACGCTCCCTGATGACGACAAGCTGATGGGTCGCATCGAAGCCGAGAACGAGGACGGGGACGGGGACGAGGAGGGATCGCGCGTCGACACGCGGTTGCACGAAGCCGTCATACTCGGTGCCCCCTACGAAGGCGGCGAACTGGTCCTCGTCACGACGGACCGGGCAGGGGACCCGGTCGTGATACGCACCGCCAGCCCGGTCCGACTCCCCCGAACCGGCAAGAAACCCCTCCTGAAGTCCCCCTCGGACACCGACCCCGATACCTCAGACCCGCAACGGCGGGATCGAA